>NZ_JAVFVN010000706.1:0-107028 GCF_030910085.1 Stenotrophomonas maltophilia group sp. RNC7
AGCGGCGGATCACCGTGCCGTTCCTGCGCCAGGTGCTGGAAGAAGGCCGGCCTCGTTACTGAGGGTGGGGTTTGTTGGCAGGGCTGCGCCCTGCACCCGCAGAAGCAACGTCAAAAGCTGGCTTCCTGAGGGGAGGCGGGGTGGCTCAGGTTGCGGGGGACGGCGCAAGTACGTCCCTGTAGCCTCGATCGCGCCATCCATGGCGCTCACGCCCCCGCAACCTGCCTGGGCAAAGTAAAGGAGGAGGTGACGGCCAACGGCCGGCGCCGGGGGACATTTGCCCAGGCCCCTGCCCGCCCCGGCGGGGCCCATCAGTTCGCAGAGAGTCCAAGCGAGGAAGCGCTATTCAATCCAGAAGCCAGGCAAAAAAAGACCCGGCAGAGGGAGGGATCTGCCGGGTCCGGATTGCATGGGGGGAGGGACCCATGCAATGAGCGTTGCGTCGCGTCAGTGACTGTTCGCGTCCGCCGTTGATTCGTTGTAACCCTGCACCAGTTCGGACCAGGCCTTGCTGGCCTGCAGGCCGAGACCGACCACATCCTGCTGGGCCTGGCCCAGCCGCTGCAGGTTGTCCTGCCACAGCTGTGCGCCCCTGTTGAGCATCCCGGCCGCGTCGTCGCTGCGGGCCAGTTCACCCAGCCAGCCGCCGGTCGCGGTCAGGTTGCGCTCCATCGCCTTCAACTGCACGCCGAACATGCTTTCCGCGTTCTCCAACGCCAACCGGTTCGCACGCGTTGCCGCGGCGGCGAGCTGGCGGGTGGCATCACTGAAGCGATCGCTGAAGGCGGCGGCCATGGGGCATCAGGGAGTGGCTTGATGCATTGCAGCATACGCCTTTGATGCGGCAATGCAACAAAAATAACAAAGGCGCTCAGGGCGCCTTTGAAAAACCTTTCAGATCAATGGGTTGATCAGGCTGTCGGACCGCGGTAGCGGCAGCCGGAGGTGCAGGTTTCGTGTACGGTGATCTCGCTCAGCGCCGGCAGGCTGGGCTTGAGTTCGTTCCAGATCCACACCGCCAGGTTCTCGCTGGTCGGGTTCTCCAGGCCGGGGATGTCGTTGAGGTAGTGATGGTCCAGGCGGTCATAGATGGGCTGGAAGGCCGCCTTGACGTCGCCGAAGTCCATGATCCAGCCGGTCTGCGCGCCGGGCTCGCCCTCGACCTTCAGTTCCACCCGGAACGAGTGGCCGTGCAGGCGCGCGCACTTGTGCCCCGGCGGCACGTTGGGAAGGCGGTGCGCCGCCTCGAGCATGAAGACTTTGAAGATTTCCATGGCGCAATTGTACGCCGCAGGTGGCCGGCCATCCTGAGTGGATGTCGGGCTTTCGTGAAGTAACTCTTTCCATCCGGATGAAGAGATGATAGTTTCTCTTATATCCGTATGAAGAGATGTTATTGGCCGGACCCGGGCCAGGCATGGACTACTGCGGAACTTCGTCGTCCTTACCACCTCCCCACATCGTCATGCCCAAGCACACCCTGCTCGTGGCGGCCTTGGCCGTCGCTCTGGCCGCGCCTTTGTCCGCCGCCGCCGAAACCTCCGCCGACGCCGTTGGTGACGCCAATACCCTCGCCGCCGTGCGTGTCACCGGTTCCAACATCAAGCGCACCGATACCGAGGCCTCCAACCCGGTGCAGGTGATCGGTCGCCAGCAGCTGGAACAGACCGGCAAGGCCACCGTGGCCGACGTGCTGCGTTCGATCTCGGCCAACACCGGCAACGCCGCCAACGAAACCACCAACAACGGCTGGGCGTCCGGCTCGGCCGGCATCGGCCTGCGCGGCCTCTCGCAGAAGAACACGCTGGTCCTGCTCAACGGCCGCCGCCTGGCCAACTACGGTTTCCCGGCCGGTGGCCTGTCCGACACCTTCGTCGATCTCAATGCGCTGCCGCTGGTCGCGGTCGAGCGCATTGAAGTGCTCAAGGACGGCGCCTCGGCGGTATACGGTTCCGACGCCGTGGCCGGCGTGGTCAACATCATCACCCGGCAGAACTTCGAAGGCGCCGAGATCGGCGGCAGCTTCGGCGGTGCCGACCAGGGCGGCCTGCACGAGCAGAACCTGAAGTTCGTCGGCGGCCTCGGTGATCTGGACACCGACGGCTACAACATCCTCTTCAGCCTGCAGGGTTACAACCGCGAGCGCCTGGACCAGGACGAGCGCAACCTGACCCGCAGTGGCATCTACACCGACAAGCCCGGTGGCCGCTGGAACGGCTGGTCGGCCAAGGGCGCACGCTACCTGGTCAACGGCGTGTCGGTGCCGATGCTCGATGCCAACGGCAACTGCCCGGCCGGCACCACCCGCGTTGCCAGCGCGCCGATCGATGGCCTGTCCGGTGATACCTGCGGCTTCAACCAGGCACCGTTCACCACGCTGATCCCCTCGACCAAGCGTTACCAGGCCTACGCCAACGGTACGTTCCGGCTGAACGACAGCGTTGAGGCCTTCGGCGAAGTGCTGTACAGCCAGATCAAGAGCGCCGCGTGGTTCGGCAGCAGCCCGTTCTTCACCCTGGAGAGCGGCCGCTTCGCACTGAACGCGGACAGCGGCCTGGCCGAGCCAGTGTCGTCGCTGCTGCCGGCCAGCAATCCGTACAACCCGTACGGCCGTGCGATCCCGATCGAGTACACCTTCTTCGACCTCGGCGGCACGATCAAGACCAACCGCTCCACCGCCTATCGCGGCGTGTTCGGTCTGCGCGGCACCACCGCCAACTGGGACTGGGAAGTGGCTGCATTCGGTGCGCGCAGCAGTGAGCGGGAGACTGTGTCCGGTGGTTTCGCGAACCGCTGGGCGCTGGCCAACGCACTGTCCACGGGCAGCTACAACCTGCTTGACCCGGCAGCCACGCCGCAGTCGGTGCGTGATTCGATCAACATCGCCACGCTGCGTCCGGCCGAGTCCAAGCTGCAGGGCATCGATGCGAAGATTTCCGGCAGCCTGGGCCGCACCTGGGCCGGCGAGATCGGCTTCGCCGCGGGTGCCGAGTGGCGCCGCGAGAAGCTCGATTCCAACAACCCGTGGCAGATCGATGCCGGCCTGCAGGTGCGCCCGGCCATCGCAGAAGTACATGGCCAGCGCCAGGTCAGTGCCGCCTACGCCGAAGTGAACGTCCCGCTGGCCTCGACGCTGGAGCTGTCCGCCGCCGCGCGTGCCGACCATTACGATGATTTCGGCGATGCCTTTTCGCCGAAGATCGGCCTGCGCTGGCAGCCGCTGGACTTCCTGCTGGTACGTGCATCGGCCTCGAAGGGCTTCCGTGCGCCGTCGCTGTCGGAGAACTCCAACAGCACCAGCATCGCCTACGGCAGCGTGGTCGATCCGCGTGATCCTGACGTGCCGGGCTCGCGGCAGAACCCTACCTTCTTCACCGTTGGCAACAACGCGCTGAAGCCCGAGCGCACCAGGAGCGTGAACTTCGGCGTGGTGCTGTCGCCGTGGGCCAACACCAACCTGAGCGTGGACTACTACCGCATCCAGCTGGACAACCTGGTCGGCACCAACAACACCCAGACCCTGGTCAACGACAACGTGGCCGGCGCGGTGCAGCGCGATGAACGCGGCAAGCTGCAGGCGGTCTACAACCGCTACCAGAACCTGAGCGAGCTGAAGACCTCGGGCATCGACGTCGAACTGCGCCAGCGCATCCCGACCGCGGCGCTGGGTGACTTCACCGTGTCCTCGGCCTACACCCACGTGCGCGACTACCGTCGCCCGACCGTGGTCGGTGGACCGCTGGTTGACTACGCCGGCAGCAACCTGGGCGCGACCCTGCCCGAGGACAAGGCCACCACCACGCTGGACTGGAAGTACGGTGATTTCAACGCAGCCGTGACCTGGTACTACACCAGCAGCTACCGCCAGGAAGCCAGCACCGCAGCCAAGGCCGTGCAGCAGCGGGTCGGCAGCTACAGCCAGTACGACCTGTACCTGGCCTACACCGGCATCGACAAGCTGACGCTGTATGCCAAGGTGCAGAACCTGGCCGACAAGACGCCGCCGTACGACGCCTCGTTCCCGGGCATCCGCGCGCCGTACGACTTCAGCCAGTACGACCTGCGCGGCCGCTACTTCACGCTGGGCTTCGATTACCGCTTCTGATCCACCCGCCGCGGGCGGCCACCAGTATGGGGCGGGCGCGCAACATTTTTGCGGTGTTTTTCAGGGGGGTTACCCGGGGCTTTGAAAGTGGCGGTCTTTCGTTTGTTGTTGGCGCCCCCACGGTTATGTTCTTCGCCCCGCCGGGGCCGGCCACCTGACGGGCCGGGCCGCGCAACTGTCTGCCGTTGTGTTCCAGGGGAGTCACCGTGTCCTTGCATCGTGCCGTTCTTCCGTTGCTGCTTGCCGCCGCCACTGTACTGTCCTGCCCGCAGCCGGCGCAGGCACAGAGTGCCTATTTCTTCCCGCAGGCCACGGATGCGGAAGCCTTCGATGCAGCGGTGCCGACGCCGGAGCAGTTTCTCGGCTACCCGATCGGTAGCCGCTACACCCGGCACGACCAGCTGGTGGCGTACTTTCAGGAGCTGGCCAGACGCTCGGACAAGATCAGCGTGCGCGAGATCGGCCGCAGCTACGAGGACCGCCCGCTGTTGATCGCCACCGTCACCGCTGCAGGCAATCATGCGCGGCTGGAACAGATCCGCCGGCAGCACGCGACCCTGGTCGATCCGGCGCAACCGCGCAGCGCGGCCGGTGACAGCCCGGTGGTGGTGTGGCTGGGTTACAGCGTGCATGGCAACGAGACCTCCAGTGCCGAGGCGGCGATGCTGACCGCTTACTACCTGGTGGCCAACCGCAGTGCCGAAACCCAGCAGTGGCTGCAGCACGCGGTGGTGCTGTTCGATCCGGCACAGAATCCGGACGGCCGCGACCGTGCCGCCAACTGGCACAATGCCTGGGCCTCCGATCCGGCGTCGGCCGACCCCGCCGACAAGGAACATGTCGAGCCGTTCCCGCAGGGTCGCACCAACCACTATTTCACCGATCTCAACCGCGACTGGCTTGCCCTGACCCAGCAGGACTCACGGCCGAAGGTGGAGGTGTTCCACCAGTGGTACCCGAACGTGCAGATCGATTTCCACGAAATGGGCAAGGACAGCACGTACTACTTCGAGCCTTCGCCGAAGAGCATGCACAGCCCGTTGATTCCGGCGCCGTCGTACGAGTTCAACAAGACCCTGGCCAGGTACCATGCGCAGGCGCTGGATGCCTTGGGTTCGCTGTACTACACCGGCGAGAATTTCGACAACTTCTCGCCGGTGTATGGCTCGACCTATCCGGACTTCCACGGCGCGGTCGGCGTCACCGTCGAGCAGGCCAGTTCGCGTGGCCGCGTGCAGGAGTCGGTGAACGGCCTGCTGACCTTCCCGTTCACCATCCGCAACCAGGTCGCCACCGGGCTGGGCACGGTGCGTGGCGCGGTGACCGAGCGCAGCGGCCTGTTCGACCTGCAGAAGCAGTTCTTCCAGAGCGCGCTGAAGCAGGCCGCACAGCAGCCGGTGAAGGGCTTCGTGTTCGGTGATGCGCATGATCCGGCACTGACCCGCCGCCTGCTGGAACTGTTGCTGCTGCACCGCATCGAGGTACGCGCGCTGGAGCGTGCAGTCACTGTCGATGGGCAGCGCTTCGATGCCGGCAGCGCCTACGTGGTGCCGGTGCAGCAGGCGCAGTTCCGCCTGGTGCATTCGATCTTTGCCGAGACGCCGCCAATCAAGGGGGATGTGTTCTACGGCAGCACCAGCTATGCGATCGCACCGGCCTACGGCGTGGCGTTCGCCGGCAGCCGTAGCCGTATCGAGGGTGGCGCACGCGTGACTGCGCTGCCGGCGGAGCAGGGCGCGGTGCTGGGTGGCCAGGCCGGATTCGCGTACGCGATCGACTGGCGCGACTACAACGCCGGGCGCGTGCTGGCCGCGCTGCAGGGCAAAGGCGTGAGCGCACGTGCGGCATTCCAGCCGTTCACCACCGCGACCATGCAGGGCGACGTCAGCTTCGCTGCCGGCAGCCTGGTGATTCCGGTTGCCGGGCAAACGCTGCAGGGCGCGGCACTGCTTGAGGCAGTGACTTCGGCCGCGCGCGAGGCGGGTGTGCAGGTGCACGCGCTGTCCAGTGGCCGCAGCCGCGAAGGCATCGATCTGGGCAGTGACGGCGTCAAGGCGCTGCGCAAACCCGCGGTTGCGCTGGTGATGGGTGAGGGCGTGGCCGCCACCGAGATCGGTTCTGCCTGGTTCCTGCTCGACCAGCAACTGCACCTTCCGGCCAGCAAGCTGGACCCACAGCAGCTGGGCAAGGTGCCGCTGGACCGCTACACCACGATCGTGCTGTCCGGTGGCACCTATACCGGCGTCGATGCCGCGGCGGTGGCTGCACTGAAGCGCTGGGTGCAGGCCGGTGGTTCACTGGTGACCTACGGCAGTGCTTCGAAGTGGGCGATCGAACAGAAACTCGCCGACGGCGAGAAGCTCGGCAAGGAAGAAGAGACTGCCGACGAGAGCCGCCGTGCGTTCGGCGACCAGCGCGACATCGCCGCGATCGAGCGGGTCAGCGGCAACATCCTCAGCGCCGATGTGGACACCAGCCACCCGCTGGCGTTCGGCGTGCCGCGGCGGCAACTGGCGATCAACAAGGAGAACACGGTGACGCTGCAGCCGAGCACGAATCCGTTCTCGACGGTGGTGCGCATTGATACGCCACCGCGGGTGAATGGTTACCTGTCCGAGCGCAACCGTACGCGGGTGGCGGGCAGTGCATGGTTGCTGGTGTCGGCGCAGGGGCAGGGCAACGTGGTGCTGTTCGCCGACGATCCGGCGCACCGCAAGTACTGGCACGGGACGGATCGACTGCTGATCAACGCAATCTTCTTCGGGAATCTGGTGAATCCGAGTAAAGCGCGGGGTTGAGGTTTTACGCGCCTTGATTGATGCGTGTGGGGGAGGCCGGGCGGGCTGCGCAGGACACGCTGTAAATACGTCCATGTAAGCTCGATCGGCGCATCCATGCGCCTCACGGTCCTGCGCAGCCCGCCCGGCCTCCCCTCGACGGTTCCCTGCGGGCGCGGACGCATCAGACCCCAAGACGGGAGCAAGGGCAAAAGCACAGCCAGGAATTGCGACTTCGGCTTTTGCCTTTGAACTTGAATTTGAATTTGAATTTGAATTTGAATTTGATCTTTCTTCTCCCGGCTACCCGGCGGGAGAAGAAGGCGCAGGCAATGCTTGAAGCGGATGGGCATGGGGGCAGCGCAGAACCGTTGGCGCCATGGATGGCGCCATTGAGCTTACATGGACGTATTTACAGCGTGTTCTGCGCTGCCCCCATGCCCATCCGCCCTCGGTACCGCCACCGCGTGCTTCATCACCCGGTAGCCAGCAACAAAAAAGGACGGCGCGTCAGCGCCGTCCCTCGATAGCCTCCCGCGCAACGGGAAGCACAACAGCTGTCAGCTGTGATCAGCCGGCGCGACCGCCGCCACCGCCGCCCTGGCCGCGGCCACGGCCGCCACCATTACCGCCACCGCCACGACGCTGGCCCTGACCGGCGCCTGCACCCGCGCGCTGCTGGCCGTTGCCACCGCCCTCGCGACGGCCACCACCGGCCTTCTTCGGGCCGGCATGCGCATGGCGCGGCGCATCACCGTGCGGACGGCGTGCGTGGCTCTTGCGCGGTGCGCGCTCGCCGGTATCGTGCTCGGCCTTGCCCGGCGCACTGTTGCCCCAGCGGATCGGCGTCTGCAGCTCGAAGCCCGGCACATCGCGGATGTCCATGTCGCGGCCCAGCAGGCGCACGATCGCGCGCAGCAGCTTCACTTCATCCTGCGCCACCAGGGAGATCGCCTGGCCGGTGGCGCCGTTGCGGCCGGTACGGCCGATGCGGTGCACGTAGTCCTCAGCCACCATCGGCAGGTCGAAGTTGATCACCTTCGGCAGCTCGTTGATGTCGATGCCGCGCGCAGCGATGTCGGTGGCCACCAGCACGGTCACGCGGCCGGCCTTGAAGTCGCCCAGCGCACGCAGGCGCTGGCCCTGGCTCTTGTTGCCATGGATCGCCGCGGTCTTGATGCCCGACTTTTCCAGGAACGTGGCCAGCTTGTCGCTGCCGTGCTTGGTACGGGCGAACACCAGGGTCTGCTCGCGGCTGTCCTGCGCCAGCAGGTGCAGCAGCAGGTCGCGCTTGCGGCCGGCATCGACCGGATGCACGCGATGGGTGATGGTTTCGGCCACGGTGTTCTTCGGCGTCACCTGGATCTGTTCCGGGTTGCGCATGAACTCCAGCGCCAGCTGACGGATGTTGTCCTCGAAGGTGGCCGAGAACAGCAGGGTCTGGCGGTTCTGCTTCGGCAGCTTGGCCAGGATGCGCTTGATCGACGGCAGGAAGCCCATGTCGAGCATGCGGTCGGCTTCATCCAGCACCAGCAGTTCAATGCCGGACAGGTCGACACTGCGACGCTCCAGGTGGTCGATCAGGCGGCCCGGGCAGGCCACCAGCAGGTCCACGCCACGGCGCAGGATGTCCAGCTGGTTGCCCATGCCGACGCCGCCGTAGATGCAGGCGCTGGGAATGCGCAGGTACTTGCTGTAGCCGCGCAGGCTGTCATGCACCTGGGTGGCCAGTTCGCGGGTCGGGGCCAGGATCAGCGCACGCGGCTTGCGCGGACCGGCACGCACTTCCTGCGAGGCGGTGCCCAGGTGCTGCAGCAGCGGCAGGCCGAACGCGGCGGTCTTGCCGGTACCGGTCTGTGCGCCGGCCAGCAGGTCGCGACCGGCCAGCGCCAGCGGGATCGCCTGCTGCTGGATCGGGGTCGGGGTTTCGTAGCCCTGCTCGGCAAGCGCACGCAGCAGGAAGGGCGCCAGGCCCAACGATTCAAAAGACATTGAGATTGCTCCAGGTACAAGAAACGCCTGTCCGAGCGGACAGACGGGGGCAGATCAAAGTGATCGGCTGACTCGGAGCGTTCCCGTGAACCGCGCTGCGAGAAGTTGGGTGCAGCCGGCACGAAGCGCAGGCTGGAATGCGTGACGAACGGCGTCGGAGTGGGGGCGGGCGAAGAGGGCGGACCCTGGTCGCCGGCGATCCCGAAGGGAAACGGACGGCCGCTGCAGACCTGCCTAGTCTAACCGATGGCTGAGACCTCGCGCAAAAAGCCCCGTTCAGGTAAGGGGTTCTCTCTGCAGGGCTGCGCCCTGCACCCGCAGAGGCTGAAGCAACGTCAAAGGCCGGCTTCCTGTGGGCAGGCGGGGTGGGTCCGGTGGCAGGGGGCGCTGCAAGTACGTCCATGTAAGCTCGGTCGCCGCATCCATGCGGCTCACGCCCCTGTCACCGGACTCACCCCGCCTTCGACAGTTTTCCGCGATCTGTCGAATCTCATTCGATCAATTTCGGTGTCTGACGGATCTCGACGATGAATGATGTGGATGTTCGATCAGTCATTGGGAACCTGTCGGGGGTGGGGCGGTGTGGGCGGGCAGGACCGTTGGCGCCATGGATGGCGCCATCGAGCTCCCAGGGATGGGTTTACGGCGTGTCCTGCCCACCCACACCGCCCCGCCATCCCACGGAATGCAGGCTTTTGACGTTGCCGTTGCTTCTGCAGGTGCAGGGCTGCAAGCCCTGCCGACCCCCACTACGGTAGGGTGGGCCGATGCCGCGCTGCAGCTTGGCGTCGCCGCAGATTTGATTACACTTGAAACTTGTTTGCCCACGACTCCGGACACCCACCCATCATGAAGCTTGGTTCTTTGAAGGAAGGCGGCCGCGACGGCACCCTGATCGTCGTCTCGCGTGACCTGCGCCACGGCGTGCGCGCCACCGGCATTGCCGCCACCCTGCAGCAGGCTCTGGAGGACTGGAGCCACATCGCACCGCGCCTGAACGCCCTGTACGAATCGCTCAACGCTGGCGACGCCGATGGCGTGTTCGACCTCGATCCGCAGGCGCTGGCCGCACCGATGCCGCGTGCCTATGAATTCGTCGACGGCAGCGCCTACCTGCCGCACGTCGAGCGCGTGCGCCGCGCCCGTGGCGCCGAGGTGCCGGAGAGCTTCTACACCGACCCGCTGATGTACCAGGCCACCAGTGCGGGGTTCTACGGCCCGCGCGATGCGGTCAAGGTGGTCAGCGAGGACTACGGCATCGACCTGGAAGCGGAGATCGTGGTGATCACCGACGACGTGCCGATGGCGGCCACCCCCGAACAGGCCGCCGGCCACATCCAGCTGGTCGGCCTGGTCAACGATGTCTCGCTGCGCAACCTGATCCCGGGCGAGCTGGCCAAGGGCTTCGGCTTCCTGCAGTCCAAGCCGCGTTCGGCGCTGTCGCCGGTGTTCGTCACCCCCGATGAGCTGGGTGCTGCGTGGCAGGACAGCAAGGTGCACCTGCCGCTGCTGACCCACATCAACGGCCAGTGGTTCGGTGCGCCGGAGGCGGGCGTGGACATGCAGTTCAACTTCGCCCAGCTGGTCGCGCATGCGGCCAAGACCCGCCCGCTGGGTGCAGGCACCATCGTCGGCTCGGGCACCATCGCCAATGAAGACACCAGCAAGGGTGCCTCGTGCTTCGCCGAGCAGCGCGTGGTCGAGACCCTGCGTGACGGCAAGCCGAGCACGCCGTTCATGTCCTTCGGCGACGTGGTCCGCATCGAGATGCTCGACGCTGCCGGCAACAGCATCTTCGGTGCGATCGAGCAGCGCATCGAACAGGCGGCCAAGCCCTGAGCATGGAGGCGGCGATGGAGATTCCGGTCGACGACGGCATCGTGCTGTACACCTACTGGCGATCCAGCGCCGCCTACCGCGTGCGCATCGGCCTGGAGCTGAAGGGCCTGGCCTGGGAGGCGCGGCCGGTGCATCTGGTGCGCGACGGTGGCGAGCAGCACCATGAGGCTTATCGTGCGCTCAATCCGCAGCAGCTGGTGCCGACCCTGCTGCATGATGGGCACACGCTGACCCAGTCGCTGGCGATCATCGAGTACCTGGAAGAGCGCTTCCCACAGGTGCCGCTGCTGCCGGCCGATGCTGCGGGCCGCGCACGGGTGCGGGCGCTGGCGCAGCTTGTGGCCTGCGATATCCATCCGATCAACAACCTGCGGGTGATGCAGTACCTGGAACGCGACCTGCAGCTGCCTGCCGACGCCCGCACGCAGTGGACCCTGCACTGGATCGCCGAAGGCTTTGACGCGATGGAAGCGATGCTGGCCAACAGCCGCGACACCGGCACCTTCTGCCACGGCGACCGTCCTGGCCTGGCCGACATCTGCCTGTTGCCGCAGCTGTACAACGCCCACCGTTTCGGCCTGGACCTGACGCCGTACCCGACCCTGCGCCGCATCGAAGCGGCCTGCCAGGCGCTGGACGCCTTCGACCGCGCACGCCCGGAAAACCAGCCCGACGCTGCCTGACGGGCCGCTTCGCTCGCCGGGCGCGGCCCGGCGCTACCGGTCCCCGGTCCGTGGTAGCGCCGGGCCATGCCCGGCGGATGCCCCATCCCCTCGCAACATCTGCCGAAGGTCTTCCCGGAACAGCCGATAGCCGGCCTCGCGGCGTGCATCGTCGGTCTGCCGCAGCACCCACGCCGGGTGCACCGTGGCGTAGCCGCGGGTGCCGTCCTCGAGGGTGTGCCAGCGTCCGCGGTCGCGTGAGAGGTCGAAATCTCGACCGAATACCGAGGCTGCCGCTGTCGCGCCCAGGAACACAATCACCTGCGGCCGCACGCGCGCGATCTCACCCATCAACCAGGGCCGGCAGGCCTGGATGTGACGGCTCTCCGGCCGCTTGTGCAGCCGCACCTTGCCGCGCCGCTCATGGTGGAAGTGCTTCACCGCGTTGGTGAGGTACAGCGTGGCGCGATCGATCCCCAGTTCCGCCAATGCGCGGTCCAGCACCTGGCCGGCAGGTCCTGCAAATGGCTGCCCACGCAGATCTTCGGTGTCACCGGGTTGCTCTCCGACCAGCATCACCCGCGCATCGGCAGGCCCCTGCCCGAACACGGTCTGCGTGGCCTGCTCCCACAACGGGCACTGGCGGCAGGCGCTGGCCTGTCCGCGCAGATTGTCCAGGCTGCTGGCTTCGGCTGCCGATGCCGGAGGGTTCGCTCGCAGCGGAATCCTGCGTTGCGGTGCCTGCGCGGGACGGTCATGCATTTCCTGCACGCGGTCGGCGGCGTCGCGCACCAGGCGTGGCAGCAATCGGGCTTCAGGCAGGTGGCGCCAGTACTTGGCCGGCATCTCCTGCATCATCATCCGCGTGTTGAGCCGGGCCGGATTGAAGATGCTGGCGTAGTAGGTCTGCCACAGCGACTCGCGTGCATCCTCGGCCGGGGCATCCTCGCGCCGTGCACCGGGGCCGAAGGCAAGCGCCTGCCCATCCCAGGCGACGCTGCGCGAAGGCGTGAGGATGGCCCAGCGCATGCCGGTGAAACGGCGCGCGAAGAACGGCGCGACCCGGTCGACGATGTGGTGCTGTGGCTCGAACCAGGCGATGAATGCATCAGGCTGGCCAGGCACTTCGCGGAAGCGCACGAATGCCTTCATCTTGTGCGTGTCGCGGCGGACCGCCTGTGCCATGGCCATCGCCCTCAGTACGTCGGCATCGGCAGGGTTTGACAGCACCGAGCGTTCGCCATGGGCGATGCGCCACAGCAACCGGTACAGGAGGGCCATGCGTTGTCCGTCGCGATGGCACAGGCAGGTGGCCGCCAGTTCCAGGAAGTCGCGCGGTACCGTCGGTGCGCCAGCATCGGCCTGTGCGGGCGCCGAGGTGACCGCGGGCGCGTCCAGCAGTGATGCGTCGCTGCCCTCGAGCCAGTCCAGCTGCTCCGGCGCGACGCCGCGCAGCAGGGCTTCGCGCGCACCGCTGCGCCAGGCCTCCAGCGACCATGGCGGATCCACCCGCAGCGACCAGCGCTGCGCGTCAGGCCGCGGACGGGGCATCGAACAGCGACCCCTGTCGCGGCGGCGGGGCCAGCTGCGCGCGCAGCGCCGCCGGGTCGTCCAGTGCTTTGCGCGGGTGATGGTCGGCCAGCAGCACGAACGGCAGCAGCTTGCTCATCGGTGCCTTCAGGCGCGCGAGGTCGGCCACGCGCAGCCGCCCGTGACGGCGTGCCATCAGCACGCGCTTGACGTTGCGCACGCCAAGGCCGGGCACGCGCAGCAGCATCTCCTTCGGTGCCCGGTTCAGATCGACCGGAAAGCGCTCGGGGTGGCGGATCGCCCAGGCCATCTTCGGGTCGATATCCAGGTCGAGCATGCCGTCCTGGGTGGTATCGGTAATCTCATCCACGCCGTACCCGTAGAAGCGCAGCAGCCAGTCAGCCTGGTAAAGGCGATGTTCGCGCTGCAGCGGTGGCGGCTGCAGTGGCAATTGCCGGCTGGCGTCCGGAATCGGGCTGAACGCGGAGTAGTAGACCCGGCGCATGCGGTAGTTGCCGTACAGGCTGTCGGCGCTGGCCAGGATCTGCCGGTCGTTTGCCCCGTCCGCGCCGACGATCATCTGGGTGCTCTGCCCGGCCGGTGCGAAACGGGGAGGGCGCGGGCGAGTGCTGCGGCTGGCCGTCGGTGCCACCGCTGCGGGGGCCTTGCGAGCTTCCTTGGCTTCCTCGATGCGCCAGCGCAGCTCCCCCATCGCGCCACGGATGGAATGAACCGTCTTCTCCGGCGCCAAGGCGCTCAGGCCGGCTTCGGTCGGCAGTTCCACGTTGATGGACAGGCGGTCGGCATAGCGCCCGGCACTGGCCAGCAGTTCCGGCGAGGCCTCGGGAATGGTCTTGAGGTGGATGTAGCCGGCGTAGCGGTGTTCTTCGCGCAGCTGCCGGGCCACTTCCACCATCTGTTCCATGGTGTAGTCCGCATTGCGGATGATGCCGCTGGACAGGAACAGGCCCTCGATGTAGTTGCGCTTGTAGAAGTCCAGGGTGAGCGTGACCACCTCATCCACGCTGAAACGCGCACGGGGCACGTTGCTGGAAACCCGGTTCACGCAATAGGCGCAGTCGTAGACGCAGAAGTTGGTCAGCAGGATCTTCAGCAACGAAACGCAGCGGCCATCGGGCGTGTAGCTGTGGCAGATGCCCATGCCCTCGGTGCTGCCGATGCTGCCGATGCTGCCGCTGGCGCGTGAGTCACGCTTGCCCGAACCGCTGGAGGCGCAGGAGGCATCGTACTTGGCGGCATCAGCCAGAATGGCCAGCTTGCGGATGGTTTCCATTGAGGAAACCTACGGATGAGCGGTCTCATTGGATGAGACCGCCCCTGAATTCTTCAGAAAAGAGGGACGGAGGGGATCAAGTCGCAAGTGCACAAACGACTTGATCCCCTCCGTCCCCTTTTTCGTGGGATCAGAAGCCGTGGGTGATGCTGGGTGCGCCCGCCGAGAAATCCGCGTACGGGTCGTGCTCGCCGCTGCTGCCTTCGGACAGGCGGAACTTCAGGGCCAGGCCATCGCGCGAGTCGGCCGCGCGCAGCGCTTCCTCCTGCTCGATGATGCCGGCCTTGGCCAGCCGGAACAGGCACTGGTCAAAGCTCTCCATGCCTTCCTCCAGCGAGGCTTCCATCGCCGCCTTGATTTCGTGCACCTGGCCGCGGCGCAGCAGGTCGCGGATCATCGGCGTGTTGATCAGCACCTCGGTGGCCGGCAGGCGACGGCCCTCCTTGTTCTTCACCAGGCGCTGGCTGATCACCGCACGCAGGTTCAGTGCCAGGTTCATCAGCACGTTCTTGTGCGCGCTTTCCGGGAAGAAGTTGAGGATGCGCTCGATGGTCTGGTCGGCATTGTTGGAGTGCAGGGTCGCCAGGCACAGGTGGCCGGTCTCGGCGAAGGCGATTGCCGCCTCCATCGTTTCCGCATCCAGGATCTCGCCGATCAGGATCACGTCCGGCGCTTCACGCATCGCGTTCTTCAGCGCGTTGTGGAAGGCATGGGTGTCCAGGCCGACCTCGCGCTGGTTGACGATCGACATCTTGTGCTTGTGCAGGTACTCGATCGGATCCTCGATGGTGAGGATGTGACCGGTGGTGGTGCTGTTGCGGTGGTCGATCATCGACGCCAGCGAAGTCGACTTGCCGGAGCCGGTGGACCCCACCACCAGCACCAGCCCGCGCGGGGTCATGATGACGTCCTTCAGCACCTGCGGCAGGTTCAGCTCCTCGATGCTCGGGATGCGGCTGCGGATGGCGCGGATGACCATGCCGACCTCGCCCCGCTGCTTGAACACGTTGACGCGGAAGCGCCCGGCATCGGGCAGGGCGATGGCCATGTTGAGCTCCAGCTCGCGCTCGAACTGCGGCACCTGGCCCTCGTCCATCAGCGAGTAGGCGATCTTCTTGACCATGCCCGGCGGCAGGCCGGTGTTGCCCAGCGGATAGAGCTTCCCCTCGATCTTGATGTAGACCGGTGCCCCGGTGGTCAGAAACATGTCCGAAGCGTTCTTTTCGGTCATCAGCTTCAGGAAGTAGCCGATATCCATTGCGAATTTTCCCCAACGAAACGGCCGACGCCCGTTGCCAGCACGGTGTCGGCTTGACGACAATGGCCGTGAACCGACAACCGGTACGGCCTCCCCAATGAAACGACTTAGCTTCGCACGAATGCGCCATGGCCTGTATGTGATGGCGTTTGCATTCGCACTGTCTGCCCCCGCCTGGGCGCAGGACGCTGCCCTGGAACTGGCGCAGGCCCGGCAGGCGGTCGACAAGGCCACCCAGGCCGATGCCGACCAGTACGCCCCGGACCTGATCGGGCTGGCCCGGCAGGGGCTGGAGCAGGCCCAGCGCGCCGCCGGCGACCGCCGCGAGCGCAAGAACGCCCCGGCGATGGCCCTGCGCGCTGCCGCCGATGCCGACCTGGCCCGCGTCCGTAGTGAGGAAGCCACCGTCACCGCGCAGCTGCAGCTGCGCCGCAACGAGGTCAACCAGCTGCAACGCCAGCTGTCGACCGGGGAGGACCGCCGGTGAAGCCGATGACCGCCGCAACCCTGGCCGCGCTGCTGGCGCTGCCGACCCTGGCCACGGCCGCCGACAACCCGATGGTGGCGCAGCTGAGCCAGCGCCTGATGGCCATCCAGGCCAACCCCGATACCGCTGAGCTGGGCGCCTTCGAGCGCATGCAGGCGCAGCAGGCGATCGCCACCCTGGACAAGGCCAAGCGCCGCGACCAGGAGCTGGCCACCTATCTGGCCGAGCGCCGGGTGGAGATTGCCGAGACCGCCGTGCGCACCGCGCTGGCCGCGCGCGAGGTCGACCGTCTGGAGCGTACCCGCAGCGACCTGCTGATCGAGGCCAGCCGCCGCGATGCCGCCCGTGCCCGCCAGGAAGCCGAGCAGCTGCGCATGCAGGCGCAGATGCAGGCCGAAGAGGCCGAACGCCTGCGCCAGGCGGCCGAGGCCGAGACCCTGGCCCGCCAGGACGCCGAGAATGCCCTGACCAGCGTGGCCGGCAAGCAGCAGCAGCGGCTGAGCGCTGCCCAGCAGAACGCTGCCAGGCTGGCCCGCGAGGAAGCCGAGCTGGTGTCCGGGCAGAAGCTGCCCGGTTCGAAGTTCGACGCTCGCGGTGAGGTCTTCACCTTCGGGGGTGACGCGTTCGCCGCAGGCGCCTCCAGCCTGTCCGGCGGCGCGCGCAACCAGGCCAAGGCCCTGGCCGAGTACCTGAACATCGGCAAGAAGGGGCGCCTGCGCATCGAGGCCTACGACAGTGCCAACGGCGTGGGCCAGAAGCGTGCCGAAGCGCTGCGCGACGCCCTGATCGCAGGTGGTGTCGCCAGCAACCGGATCCAGGTCAGCGGCAAGAAGGCTGCGTCCACCCGGGCGCGCTCTGCCGAGGTCATCATCGCGCCGTAATTGCTTGATATTGTTTGTTTTTCGTTGCGATGAGCATTCAGCCTGAACCCCGCCCCGGCGGGGTTCGGTCTTTTTGACGCAGGGGTCTTGTACCCCGCCTTGAGCAGGCGTAGGGTCAATCGTCCGGGACGCAATGCCGCGGACCGGACGATGGGAGGGCCGGGCCGATGCAAGCAGGGCGCGAACCGCAGCAGATCGACGTGCGCAGGCCAGTGCCGCAGGTCGTTGCAGGCGTCCAGGTGGCCATCGACCGGCACTCCTCCATGAACAACGCCCCGTGCCTTGCGGCCGGGGCGTTCGCGTATCTGTCGAAGGAGGTCCATCATGTTTGAAGATCAGCCCCAGAGCGAGATCGACGCCCGTCGCGCGCGTGATCCGGAGTTCAGGGCACTCCATGACCAGCACCGCAAGTTGAACAAGAAGTGCATGGACGCGGAGTTGGGTGTACTCCCGATCGATGATGTCACCCTGGGTCGCATGAAGCGTGAGAAGCTGCTGGCCAAGCAACGTCTTCTGCGAATGTACGAAACACCGCTCCCAACGACGTCCCCCACGCTTTGACGCACTCCGTCGCGCCCGGAACGGCGTGACCCGGCCATCGATGGCCCCGCCGGGCGCTCCTGCCCCGGCATCGCGGCACCGCCGATGAGGCGGCCGCGCCAAGGCACCACAGGCGGTGGTGCCTTGGCCTGCAGGCACCACTCACCGATGCGGGCGGTACCGGTCTCCTCGTCGATCCGGGGCCGCCCGCATCCCTTTACGGGGCCGGCGGGCGGCATCTCCGCGCCGACCTGACATTCAGCGCCATCCGTCGGATAATCATCGGTCCGGCCCTGCGTGGCGCGAATCGAAAGTCCTCCGAATGCCCATCCATTCTTCCGTCCTCGAACTCATCGGCCAGACCCCGATCGTCAAGGCCCAGCGCCTGGACACCGGCGTCTGCGAGCTTTACCTGAAGCTCGAGAGCGCCAACCCGGGCGGTTCGATCAAGGATCGCATCGGTCTGTCGATGATCGAGGCAGCGGAGCAGCGGGGTGACCTGAAGCCGGGGGCGACCCTGGTCGAGGGTACCGCTGGCAATACCGGCCTGGGCCTGGCACTGGTGGCCCAGCAGAAGGGCTACAAGCTGATCCTCGTCGTTCCCGACAAGATGAGCCGCGAAAAGATCTTCAACCTGAAGGCGATGGGCGCCGAAGTGCGCCTGACCCGTTCGGACGTAGCCAAGGGCCATCCCGAGTATTACCAGGACCTGGCCAAGACCATCGCCGAGCAGACCCCGGGCGCCTATTTCATCAACCAGTTCGGCAACCCGGACAACCCGGCCGCGCATGAGTTCGGCACCGGCCCGGAGATCCTCGAGCAGATGGGCGGCGACCTCGACGCCATCGTGTTCGGCTGCGGCAGCTCCGGCACCATGACCGGCCTGTCGCGCGCGTTCGCCAAGCTGTCGCCGAAGACCGAGCTGGTGCTGGCCGATCCGGTCGGCTCGATCCTGGCCGAATACATCAACGATGGCGTGCTCAACGACAAGTCGGGCAGCTGGCTGGTGGAAGGCATCGGCGAGGACTTCCTGCCCTCGATCTCCGACTTCAGCCGTGTCAAGAAGGCTTATGCCATCAGCGATGCCGAGAGTTTCCACACCGCGCGCGAGCTGCTGGGCAAGGAAGGCATCCTCGGCGGTTCGTCCACCGGCACCCTGCTGGCCGCGGCGCTGAAGTACTGCAAGGAGCAGACCACGCCGAAGAAGGTGCTGGTGCTGGTCTGCGATACCGGCAACAAGTACCTGTCGAAGATGTACAACGACTACTGGATGCTGGACAACGGCTTCCTGGAGCGCCCGCAGCATGGCGACCTGCGCGACCTGATCCTGCGCCCGTACGGCCAGCGCGACACGGTGGTGATCGGCCCGAACGACCTGTTGACCACCGCCTACCAGCGCATGAAGCTGTACGACGTGTCGCAGCTGCCGGTGATGGACGGTGACCAGCTGGTCGGCATCGTCGATGAAAGTGACGTGCTGCTGCATGTCTACGGCGACGAAGCGCGCTTCCGCGACACCGTGGCCACCGCGATGGTCAGCAAGCTGGACCGGCTGGACGTGAAGTCGCCGATCGAGGCCCTGCTGCCGGTGTTCGACCGCGGGCAGGTGGCGATCGTGATGGACGGTGACGCCTTCCTCGGCCTGATCACCCGCATCGACCTGCTGAACTATCTGCGCCGTCGCGTGCAATAGGCCGCTGATCGCTGCCGTTCACCGCTGAATCCCGGTTTATCCGCGTCAAAGGTCGTTAAGGCCGCGCTGATAGACTCCCGATCCTTTGACGGCGCCGCACGTCGGCGCCATTCAGGAAACGACATGTCCAACTCCTCTTCGCCCGATCGCGCGCTGGCCCTGGCCACGCTGGCCATCCACGGCGGCCAGTCGCCCGATCCCAGCACCGGCGCGGTGATGCCGCCGATCTACGCCACCTCGACCTATGCCCAGTCCAGCCCGGGCGAGCATCAGGGCTTTGAGTACTCGCGTACCCACAACCCGACGCGCTTTGCCTATGAGCGCTGCGTGGCCTCGCTGGAAGGCGGCACCCGTGGCTTCGCCTTCGCCTCGGGCATGGCGGCCAGCTCGACGGTGATCGAGCTGCTGGACGCCGGCAGCCACGTGGTGGCGATGGACGACATCTACGGCGGCAGCTTCCGCCTGTTCGAGCGCGTGCGCCGCCGTACCGCCGGGCTGGACTTCAGCTTCGTCGACCTGACCGATCTGGCGGCCTTTGAAGCCTCGATCACGCCGAAGACGAAGATGGTCTGGATTGAAACCCCGACCAACCCGATGCTGAAGATCGTGGACATCGCCGCGGTGGCTGCCATCGCCAAGCGCCATGGCCTGATCGTGGTGGTGGACAACACCTTCGCCTCGCCGATGCTGCAGCGCCCGCTGGAACTGGGCGCCGACCTGGTCCTGCATTCGGCCACCAAGTACCTCAACGGCCACTCGGACATGGTCGGTGGCATGGTCGTGGTCGGCGACAACGCCGAACTGGCCGAGCAGATGGCCTTCCTGCAGAACTCGGTGGGTGGCGTGCAGGGCCCGTTCGACAGCTTCCTGGCCCTGCGTGGCCTGAAGACCCTGCCGCTGCGCATGAAGGCGCACTGCGCCAACGCGCTGGCGCTGGCCCAGTGGCTGGACAAGCACCCGGCGGTGGAGAAGGTGATCTACCCGGGCCTGCCCTCGCACCCGCAGCACGAGCTGGCGGGCAAGCAGATGGCCGGCTACGGCGGCATCGTCTCGATCGTGCTCAAGGGCGGTTTCGAAGCGGCCAAGCGTTTCTGCGAGAACACCGAACTGTTCACTCTGGCCGAATCGCTGGGCGGCGTGGAAAGCCTGGTCAACCATCCGGCGGTGATGACGCATGCTTCGATTCCGGTGGCGCGTCGGGAGCAGCTGGGGATCAGTGATGCACTGGTGCGGCTGAGCGTGGGGGTGGAGGAACTGGGGGATCTGCAGGTGGATCTGGAAAGGGCGCTGGGTTGAACAGGCTGCCGGTCATGCAGGAACAACGCTCGCTCGCTACGCGCATGAGCCTGGCCTGGGAGATGGCCAAGCGGGACGTGTTCGCCCGCTACAAGGGGTCGGTGATCGGCCTTGCCTGGTCATTCTTCTACCCGGTTCTCATGCTGGGCGTGTATACCTTCGTGTTCGGCGTCATCTTCCGCTCACGCTGGACCGTTGCAGGGCAGGGTACGGGAGAGCAGCCGCTGACTTCGGAGTTTGCACTGATCCTGTTCTCCGGTCTGGTGGTATTCGGCTTTTTCTCTGAATGCCTGAACAAAGCACCTGGATTGGTTACTGCCAATGCCCAGTTCGTGAAAAAGGTGGTCTTCCCATTGGAAATGCTGCCGATATCCACTGCATTGTCGGCGTTGTTCCACATGCTGGTTAGTCTTGTCGTGCTGCTGATCGCGATGCTCCTGCTGAAGGGGAGCGTGCCTGTTACTGCGGTGGCTTTCCCGGTCGTCGTGCTACCGCTGCTGTTCGCCACCTTGGGGTGTACGTGGCTCTTTTCGGCCTTGGGGGTCTACCTGCGTGATCTTGGTCAGGTCATGCCCCTGGTAACAACGATGTTGTTGTTCCTTTCTCCGGTGTTCTACCCGATTACGGCTGTACCCGCCTCCTTCCGTCGTGTTGTTGAAATGAACCCGATCACCGGAGTGATGGACGGTGTGCGCGATACGTTGATCTTCGGCAACTGGCCTGAGCCGAAACTGCTGATGTGGCAGTTCGTCGTCGGCCTGTTGATCATGCTGGCGGGGCTGTTGGTGTTCCAGTACGTGAGGAAAGGATTCGCCGATGTCATCTGATTCCCTCATCGAAGTCCGCGGCCTGGGCAAGCGCTATGACATGTTTGCCAAGCCCGTTGACCGACTGGTGCAGCTGATGACCGAGCCGCTGCGCCGTGGACTCGGAATGTCTCCTGTCCAGCACAGCAAGGAAGTGTGGGCGCTTCGCAATGTCACCTTCGACGTACCCCGTGGCGAGGCGTTGGGGGTAATGGGGCGCAACGGCTCCGGCAAGAGCACCATGCTGCAGATGTTGTGCGGCACGATTACCCCCACCGAGGGAGAGGTCCAGGTGCGGGGCCGCATTGCCGCACTCCTTGAGCTCGGGGCGGGTTTCAACCCCGAATTCACAGGGCGTGAAAACGTCTTCCTCAACGGGCGCCTGCTGGGCCTGGACAGCGCTACGATCGAGGCACGTTTCGACGATATCTGCGCATTTGCAGACATCGGCGCCTACATCGATGAGCCCACCAAGACCTACTCCAGCGGAATGTTCGTCAGGCTTGCCTTTGCCGTAGCGACATCGGTGGATGCGGACATCCTCGTGGTCGATGAAGCGTTGGCTGTGGGCGATGCGAGATTCCAGGCGCGTTGCATGAAACGCATTCGTGCCATTCAAGATGAAGGGGCATCGGTTCTCTTTGTGAGTCACGATGTCGCAGCAGTGCGAACGCTGTGCCAGCGGGCATTGTGGTTGGAGCGCGGTGCGATGAAGGAGCTGGGGCCGGTGCTGCAGGTCAGTTCCCGCTATATGGAGTCCATATTCGCAGACGATCCAGATGCGCTCCATCCCTCCGGCGGAGTTGGTGAGCCTTCTTCCGAGGATGAGATTGAAGTACCGGCTGTGGAGACGCCCGTTGTCGAGGTGGCCACCCGGGAAAAGCCCCTCGCTCATTGGGGGCAGCAGGTGGGCCTTATCCGGGAGGTCAGGATCGGCAGCATGGAAGGCACTGACTGTGAGCTTCTCGAATGGGGACAGACCTGCCGGATCGGCATTCGCCTGACACTCCCGCTGGACTATTCACCCGATACCTTCCGTGTTGCGTTTTCAATCAAGGATCTTCGCGGCCACGACATCGTCGTGTCCAGTACCGCAGACACCGGCAGCCCCGCCCCGACCGCATGGTCCGCAGGCGCGGAAGTTGAGATCGAGTTCGTATTCGAGAATGGCCTCGTCGAAGGGAAGTATTTCCTGGTGGCGGCAGCCGAGAGGCGTATTGGCCCTGTCGTGGAGTACTACGAGTACATCGAGGGTGTTCGCTACTTCTCCGTAATGAGTTCCATCCGACACTTTGGCATCTATCAGCCAAAGATCGAACATCTGTTCAAGGAGCTGTCCCGTGTCTGATGCAATCGTCAATTCCAAGGGCTACTGGAACGAACGTTTCGGTGACGACTGGGAAAGTCTCGGTGGTCGTGAACAGTCACGCTTCTTTGGTGCTCTTGCATTGCAGATGCTGCCGTCCTGGCTGGTATCAGCCAGCTCCCGTGGCCAGTTGACCTGGTGTGACTGGGGGTGCGCACTGGGAGATGGAACACAGGAGCTCGCACAGGGTATTGCGGGCGCTCATTTCACTGGCGTTGATTTCTCCAAAGTTGCAATCGCCGATGCCCAGCAGCGATTCCCCGGGGTGACCTTCCTGAGCGAGGATTGGCTGGGGGCTGATCAGAGGGAGGCTGCGCAGAGGTTCGATGTCCTGTTCAGTTCCAACACGCTGGAGCACTTCCATGAACCCTGGAAAGTGCTGGGGACGATCGCTCCGCGGGCCAGCCATTGCATCGCACTGATGCTGCCCTACCGGGAGCGCCACCGGATCGAAGAGCACCATGCATCCTTCATGCCCGGCAACATTCCGCAGCAGGTTGACGGGAAAGTGCTGGTGCACGCCAGCGTGCGCGATACGCGCAATGACAATCCGTGCTTCTGGCCAGGGGAGCAGGTATTGCTGGTCTGGGCTGACCCTGCATGGCTGCGCGCCCAGGGATTGAACCTGCTGGATCTCCAGATTGGAACCGAGCCTCCCAGCCCATTGCAGCCACAGCTTGCTGCGGCCCTGGAACTCGCGCTGCAGCTGAATGAAGGGTTGGGAACATTGCGCAGCCATGTTCCCGCACAGCCTCAGCAGGTTGCAATGCTGGACCAACTACGTGCGGACCTGGATCGTTGGGCATTGGTGCGCGGTGCTACCGCGGCGGCGACTGGTCCGGCCTGGAGCCAGGATCAGGTTGCGCGCGATCTGCGCGACGCCGCGGTTCTGGAGCAGGCCCTGCAGGCGCTTCAGCCATTGCTGGTCGGAAGCACATTGCTGGATCGCCTGCAGGATGCGCTTGGTGATCTGAACACCGCTCGTGACGCGCTTCAGCAGCAGCTGGATCACAGTACCCAGTTGCTGGCGGAAGAACGTCGCGAACTGGACGGCAAGTTGGACCAGCGGCGGGAAATGCTGATCAGCGCCGAAGCCATGCTGCGCCAGGCGGCCGAGTCACGCGCGCAGGCTGATCACAGCCTGGGGACGACGCTGCGACTCGGCGAGGAAATCGTGAGTCTGTTGGGCCCCTCGGTGGGGGCCACGCTCGACGCTGTTGCCGGGAAGGTGGAGGGGCAGTCTGTTGAAATCCAGTTGCAGCGTCTGCGATTGCGCCTGCTGGCCATGGATCAGGAGTTGAACGAGGTGTACAAGAGCAGGTCGTGGCGGATCACCCGTCCGATCCGCGTGATCCGGCGGTTGCTGTCCAACCCGATGCAGGAACTGCGCAATCTGGGGAAGCACGCCCCGCGCAAGGTTCAGTCGGCAGCTCGATTCGGCATCCGAACGCTCAGAAATGGGCGGTTGGATCCTTCGGACAAGGCGCGCCTGGCGGAAATGCTGTCGCCCTCGCCCAATGTTCTGGTGGCTGATCCGCTTGCAAATGTTGACTATTCGCATCTGCCGCGGTTGGCGCAGTTCGATGCTGCATCGACCGATGTCTTCATCTGGGCGGTAATCGATTGGAACTTCCGCGTGCAGCGGCCACAGCATCTGGCGATGGCCTTGGCCGCCAAAGGACATCGGGTCTTCTACATCTCCAACAATTTTGTCGATGCCGCCGGTCCTGGATTCAAGGTCGATGCGCTTGATGACAGTGGCCGGTTGTTCCAGGTGAACCTGAATCTGGCTGGGGCACCGCAGATCTACCACGCAATGCCCGATGCAGCCCAGGTTGAATCGATAACGTCCAGTCTGTCGGCACTGCTTGGCTGGACCCGGTCGACGCGCTGCATGTCGTTCGTGCAGCATCCCTACTGGTTGACGCCGGCCCAGGGCCTGCCCAATGCCAAGCTGGTCTATGACTGCATGGACCACCATGGCGGCTTCGAAGACAACGCCGCCGGCATCCTGGAGGGCGAGCGTGAGCTTATCGAACGCGCCGACCTGCTGGTGGTCACGTCGCAGTGGTTGCATGACGAGTTGAGTCCGCGCGCGCGGAACATCGCCATGGTCCGCAACGCGACGGAGTACGATCACTTCTGCACGCCTCCCGCCAAGGTCTTCATCGATGCGAAGGGGAGGAAGATCATCGGTTACTACGGCGCCATCGCGGAGTGGTTCGATGTCGAACTGCTGCGCCGCGTGGCCTTGGATAATCCGGACGCGCTGATTCTCATGATCGGGCGCGATACGGCCAACGTCGCTGCACAGCTGCAGGGCATCGACAACGTGCGGTTCGTGGGCGAAGTGCCATACGCCGAACTGCCCTACTGGCTGCATGCGTTCGATGTCTGTCTGCTTCCCTTCAAGGTCATCCCACTGACTCTGGCGACCAATCCGGTCAAGGTCTACGAGTACCTCAGCGCAGGCAAGGCTGTGGTCTCGGTGAACCTGCCGGAATTGTCCCAGTTCGAGGGATTGGTGCGGCTGGCAGAGAACCATGACGAGTACTTGGCTCAGGTTCGTCTTGCTCTGGCCGAGACCGTTGAACAAAGCGAGCTGGGCGCCCGCCAGGCGTTCGCATCGAGGCAGACCTGGCTGCACCGCGCAGCCACCCTCGATTCCGCACTGGCCTCGATCGACGAACCGTTGATCAGTATCGTTGTCCTGACCTACAACAACCTTGACTACACCAAGCAATGCCTGCATAGCCTGGAGGTCCATACGGACTACGAGAACGTCGAGATCATTGTTGTGGACAATGCGTCCACTGATGACAGTCCGGGGTACCTGGCCGAGTGGGCCAAGGGGGCTTCCAATCGCCGCTTCATCGCCAACGATAGCAATCTCGGTTTCTCGGCGGGCAATAATGTGGGCCTGGAAATCGCCAAGGGCGAGTATCTCGTAGTACTCAACAACGACACCTACGTGACGCCGGGTTGGTTGCGCACCCTGCGCAATCAGCTTCGCCGGCAGCCACGCGCGGGTCTGGTCGGCCCGGTCACCAACAATATTGGCAACGAGGCCAAGATCCAGATCAACTATGACTCGATGGAGCAGATGGTTGAGTTGGCCGGGCGCTACACGCGTGCTCATGCTGGGCGAAGCTTCGAGATCGCAACCAGCGCCTTCTTCTGCGTGATGATCTCGCGGGAGGCCTACGTCAAGGTCGGCGGGTTGGACGAGCAGTTCGGCGTTGGATTCTTCGAGGACGACGATTACTGCCGCAGGCTGGAGCAGGAAGGGTTGGTTCGATTGTGTGCAGAGGACGTATTCGTCCACCATCACCTTTCTGCCAGTTTCAACAAGCTCAAGGCCGAGGCAAAGCAGGCTTTGTTTGAGAAGAACAAGGCGCTGTACGAGGCAAAATGGGGCGCATGGGTACCCCATGGATATCGTCAGTAGCCGCGTCGGCTGAGATGGATGAAAACATGGGGGGCTGCACACGTGCAGCCCCCTCTACTTTCTGTTATCGCTTCAATGGTCGACGATGGCGTGGGCGATGCGCATTGCGGCGGTGCCGTCACCGTAGGGATTGTGGCTCCGCGAGAACTTCTCGTAGGCGACCGGGTCATCGAGAAGGCGGCTCGCCTCTTTCACGATACGCCCGGTATCGGTGCCGACCAGCACAACGGTTCCGGCTTCCACGGCCTCCGGACGTTCAGTCACGTCGCGCATGACGAGGACCGGCTTGCCGAGCGACGGCGCCTCTTCCTGGACGCCGCCCGAGTCTGTTATCAGCAGGTAGGCGCGGGACATGAGATACACGAACGGCAGGTAGTCCTGTGGCGGTATCAACGTGATAGCAGGATGATTGCCCAGCAGCCGGTTGACCGGTTCCTGTACGTTCGGATTCAGATGGACCGGGTAGACGACCTGTGTGTCGCCTCGGTCGGCCAATGTGCGAAGTGCCTGGCAAATCTGCTCGAAGCCGCCTCCGAAGTTCTCACGGCGATGACCGGTGACCAGGACGAGCTTCTTGGAGGTGTCTAAGAAGGGGAAGCGCGCAGCGAGGCTATCACGCAACGGCGCGTCGTGCTCGATCCGGTTCGTTACCTGCAGCAATGCATCGATGACAGTGTTGCCAGTGACGAAGATTCGTCCGTCATCGATGTTTTCGCGGCGCAGATTGTCACGGGCGCGCTGGGTGGGGGCAAAGTGCATCGTGGTCAGCGGGGCGGTCAGACAGCGATTGGCTTCTTCGGGCCAGGGTGCATAGATATCACCCGTGCGCAATCCAGCTTCAACATGGCCAACGGGCACACGGTTATAGAAGGCGGCTAGCGCTGATGCCAGCGTCGTGCTGGTATCGCCATGTACCAGGACCAGATCCGGCTTGTGTCGCCCGATCACTTCACACATGCCCAGCAGAATCTTGCTGAACAGCCCCTGCAAGGTTTGGCCGGGTTCCATGACATCGAGATCCTCGTCAGGAGTAATCGCAAACAGGTCGAGCACCTGGTCCAGCATCTGCCGGTGCTGGGCGGTTACAGCAACGATGGGCTCGATGCCTGCGGTCTGTCGCAGGGCTGCGACGACAGGAGCCATCTTGATGGCTTCGGGGCGGGTGCCAAACACGATCAGCACCTTCTTGGGCGCTTGACTCATGGGTTCTCCATTGATTTCAGAGGGCGCGTCGCCCGTTGTCTAGGAACGAAAACACCTGCGATTATCCCAGAACGGCAGTCCCTTTTTCCCTTCCGGTTGCCGGAATTCAGGTGAATCCTGCAATGCGAAGGCTAGGCCGATAGAATGGCGCAATGTCTGGAATGGAGGGGGGGAGCTCTTGAGCGTGGGCAGAATCATCATGATCACAATGATCGGGCTCTTGAGCCTGAGCGCTTGTAAGCGCGCGCCGGCCGATGTCTCAGGGATTGCCTATCAAGTCTTGGAAGAGCATACGGATGGGGCGTGCATCGTATGCGTGGAGCCCTCTGACCGCGCTTGTTCCGGCGCGGGCCGCGCAGGGGAGGTTCGCTGGGATCTGCCAGCCGCAATGGAGACTGAGCGCGTGAAGATCCGTTTGATGCGATCCGATGGAACTGACTCCGAGCTGGCGGAGGGCTCCTCCAAAGGGAAGGTGCTGCTAGGCGAGTCCCTGCGGACTGGAGATCGCATCGGAGTATTCGAGGCGAGCAACAATCGCGAGCTGGCGTTCATCCGGCCCGCAACTGAATTGGGATGTGACTTGGCGCCCTAGCAGCCTGGAGGCATTATTTGGCTGGTGCCGCTGGAACAATCTCCATTGCTCCGACGGGGGCTCCAATTGTCTGCATCGAGTATCGCCCCAGCATCCTGGGTGAGTACGCATTAAGGTGGTGGTCGCGCAGAAGCGTGATCGAGCGACGCCTTTCGTCGCTGTCCGCTGCGCACACAACGAGAGTCGGTGCGCACGATGCCAGCTTCGCGCCTGGATCAGCGCCCAGCAGAATCATCTGTCGCCCGAGGTTGTTTCCGTACGCCTGAACGTAGGGCGCTTCGCGCCAGGTGGCTCTGCTGAGTGGGACCTGTACCAGGATCAACATGAGAAGCCCAGCCAGAACCGCAACTCGTTGCAGTGGACGCCAGATACGCCAGTCAGAGCCGGATGCCATCAGAGCAATTGCCACCGTACCGAGTTGGTACAACATGAGATAGCGCTGCTGGGACACATATTCGGGTCCGAACACTGATACGCGGCTGATCACGATGCCGGCGCCCGCACCGTAGCAGAAGAGCATCAGCACGATGGAGGTGAACTGGGTGCGGTTCCACTTGTCATGTAGTGCCCGCCACCAGAACCAGCCATGGGCGGCAATCACAAGGCCGCCGAGCAAGTGATGCAGAAGCTGACCTCGCGCAGGGAAGTAAGACTGCAGAGGTGCCAAGTCGGCGACCGAGAGTGCAGCCATTGTCAACAGCATTTTCCCGAGGCTGGCCACGCCCAGGTGCAGTACCGATGCTATTCCTGCTTCCTCGGCAGGAGCGCTGGACAATGCAGCATGCAGATATAGATGGCTGACCAGTTTGTAGGCACTGAGGGCGCCGGCAACGATTGCACTTGCGGCGAGCGTTGAACGGAGACTTTGACAACGGCTGCGGAATTCACGCAACGCAAGTGCGCAGATCAAGCTAAGGGCGCAGATCAGCGCCGTTCCGTCGAGGGTGAATTGGACAACCAAGGCCGTCAGGACCAGTGGCCACCATTGCTTTTCAACTACGGCATTCCACGCGGTGATTGCCAGAACCACTGCTGCGAGCGGCCCGAGATATCCCAATGTGACAAGCGACCAGTTGAACACCATGCCGCCACTAAGGGACACGAAACACGCAGCGCTGGTTGCAGCAGGCAACATCCACCAGGAAGATGTTCCACGCCTGTAATTGTCCATCGCCATGACGTGCAACATGAGCAGCCATGCAAGCGCGGCAATGGCGAGGCCCATGTACGATTCGATTACGAAATCCAGGTCAAACGATTCCGCGTTCCATAGCAGCAACAGCTTCTGGAGCGGTTGAGCATGATCATCGGGGCCACGCTTTACATAGAAATCCTGGAGTGTAAGTCCCGAGTGGAAGTGTTTCTGCAGGAACGCGTCGACGAAATACCAGCCGTCAGACGTGACGAATGGTATGCCTGCGTAGGAAATGTAAGCAGCGGCATTGGTGAACGCGGCGACTGCCAACAGCAATACCAAGGCCGTACGCCAGTTGGCCCATGCGTACAGCGGGTAAATGCGAGTTTGCATCGATCAGGAGGTCAGTGCACGATCAGCTGCGACCATGATGTCAGGCAGGTCCTGCTCCGCACCAACCCACAACGGCATGCGCACCAGGCGCTCGCTGAGATTGTCAGTGACCTGCATCGTTGAACCGACGCGGCCATTGCTGACGCCTGCGGGCGACGAGTGCAGCGGGATGTAGTGGAAGACGGCCTGCACGCCCTGCGTGCGCAGGGACTGGATGAATGCGGTGCGTGCCTCCAGCGATGGCAGCAGCATGTAATACATATGCGCGTTGTGGGTCGTGTGTGCCGGAATGGTCGGCCGTACCAGGCGACCTGCAGCCTCGTGCGGTGCTGCCCAGGCGTGGTAGCGGTCCCAGATGGCCAGGCGACGCGCGGTGATGTCCTCGGCAGCGTCCATCTGGGCAGCGAGGAACGCCGCGGTGATCTCGCCGGGCAGGAAAGAGGAACCCACGTCCACCCAGGTGTACTTGTCGACCTGCCCACGGAAGAACCGGCTGCGGTTGGTGCCCTTCTCGCGGATGATCTCCGCACGTTCGGCGTGGGTGTGGTCGCGGCACAGCAGCGCGCCACCTTCGCCGGAAATGATGTTCTTGGTTTCGTGGAAGCTCAGTGCGCCGAGGTCGCCGATGGTGCCCAGCGGCCGTCCCTTGTACGTGGACATGATGCCCTGTGCGGCATCCTCGACTACGGCCAGGCCGTGCCGGGAGGCAATGGCGAGAATCTCGTCCATTTCGCAGGCCACTCCTGCGTAGTGAACTACGCAGATGGCCTTGGTGCGAGGCGTGATTGCCGCTTCGATCAGCGTCTCGTCGATGTTCAGCGTGTCGGCGCGGATATCCACGAACACCGGCACCGCACCACGAAGCACGAAGGCATTGGAGGTCGAGACAAACGTGTAGGACGGCATGATCACTTCGTCGCCGTCTTCCAGATCCAGCAACAGGGCTGCCATTTCCAATGCGGCCGTACACGAGTGGGTCAGCAATGAGGCACTGGCACCGGTACGCGCATTCAGCCAGGCGTGGCACTTCTTGGTGAAGGGACCATCACCGCTGAGATGCCCATTGGCATGCGCGTGGGTGATGTTGACCAGTTCCTGGCCAGTCATGAACGGCTTGTTGAACGGAATCACTGCTGCTCCTGATCGCGGCTGAGGCTGGGCCTAGCGCACGCATTCCATGATGTAGTGTGTATAGGGTACGAAAAGCATATCGCTTCTGACCTGGCCCTTGACCATGCCGAACTCCGCCTCAGCCAGTGCTTGGTAGGCGGATGGAGTGCGGATGCTCTGGCCACGATCGCGTGAGATCAGGCCATGCGCGATGGCCGACTGGCCATCGACGTAAGCGCCGTCGAGCGAGATGAAACGACCGCCCGGCTTGAGGGCGGCATGTGCGGTGCGCATCAGTGACCTCGCACGCGCGTCGTCAAGGTGGTGGAGGATGCCGATGGCCAGTACCAGGTCGGCCTTCTGCTGCAGCTCCTGGCCTACTTCATAATCGGCCACGTCCATGCATTCGAAACGGGCCCGGTCGCCGAACCGCTTCCGTGCAGCTTCGATATATGCCTGGGACAGATCGAACCCGATGTAGCGCAGTCCTGCTGGCAACTGGCTGAAGAGCTCGCCGGTACCGCAGCCGATGTCGAGGACATGATCGCCCTGGCGGGGGCGAATATGGTCCTGGATCAGGCGTGCACGGGACCGGCGGGCCCCCAACAGGTTCTGCAGCAGGTCATAGACCGCTGGGTGTGATAGCACTGCGTGCAACCCATCGGTCTTCTGCGACATGGTTCAGGCTCCGGAACGAGACAGGACGATGACGCCCAGGATGATCAAGGCGGTGCCGGCGATCTTATGCGAGTCGAAGGACTCGCGGAAGAGCCATACCGCCAGGGTTGCCACAAGCGGGAAACTCAACGCGGTAAAGGGATAGGCTTTGCTCAGCGGCATCCGGCCGATGGCCGCCATCCAGCACAGCGAGGCGCCGAAAGCCGCCGCGAAGGCGCTGATCACCCAGGGATTGAGCAGCAGGGTGATGACCGCGCGCGGATTCAGGCCGTCGATGGTCGCCCCGGGATTGAGGCTGACCTGCCACTTCAGCGTGAGCTGGCCGTAGACGGTCAGCAGGATGGTCAGGGCAATGAAAACGTAGCTCATCGGGTCAGGTCGCTGGCAGGGTGATCTTGCGGGTGAGGACATCGAGCAGGTCGTTCCCATCCCAGACCGGATGGAAGTCCAGGGCGCGACCAAAAGGCACGACGCGGTCGATGGCACGGTTGCCGAGACCGCACAGGAAGCCACGCAGGTCGGAAGCTGCGAAACCATGCTGGACAAGCGTCTGGTCGCGGTCGTCGAGCTGAGGCGTCAGTGCATCCAGCGCGGGCAGGTCGACCTCCACCACCAGGCCGTGCCCGGACTGAATTTCGCGGATCCCGCCATCGGCTCGCGCGGCCTCCAGCCGCAGCGGGTACAGTCCGATGGCATCGGCCGAATGCACGCCGTGTCCGGTTGCCGCCAGCAGGTTGGCATCTGTCACCCGGGCCATCAGCGCTGCGGGCTCGTCGTCCAGGCTGGCGGCCTGGGTGCGCACCGCTGGCCAGAAACGCGCCTTGGCCGTTGCAATCTCCGCCTCATCACCGACCCAGTACAGGGTACGCGGCGAAGAGCAGGCCTGCTGTCCGAACCATAGAACGTCGTTGCAGAAGCGGCGGGCCAGTTCCTGCAGATCGGCATCGCTGGCTTCGGCCAGCGTGGCTGCGCGCATGGCCGCCACGCCGAACCGGTCCGGGAAGGCCAGCTCGAGAGCCAGTGGGGCGATCGGCAATGAACGGATCTTGGTGACCGTGGCATCACCGCCCCAGATGATGCGCGCATGGCAGTGACGGGAGATTGCAGTGGTGATCGCATCGTCATGCGGATACGTCAGCAGCACCGTACGTTCCAGTACCTGCGGGTGTAGGCCTTCACACTGCATGTCGTGCAGGATCGAGACCAGCGCATCACGCTGGGTGCTCTGCTTCTGCGACAGGCGGGCTACATTGGTGTTGCCTGAGAGCACCGACATCAGCCAGGCGTACGCGAACAGGACGTCCACGTTGGCAGGAGCCAGATGAAAGACCAGGCCGCGGGCCAGATCCAGCTCGGTCGGGCGTGTTCCGAGGCGCTGCGAAAGCTGGTTGACCGCGGCGCCGCGGAACCAGTGGCCAAGGGTGGCCAGCTCGGGATGCTGGCGTAGCTGCGGCAGCGTGAAGACGCGGCGGGAGAAATCCGCAACGAATTCGCGCAGTGGCGTGCTGAACGGCAGCAGCGGTGGCAGGGTAGACAGGCGCGCCAGTTCGGCATCCAGCGTGGCGTCCGGGTGGATCGAGAAGAGCAGTCTGGTCATGCGCTGGGTACCGTGCGGGTATCGCTGCAACCGCGGATTTCTACGTTCTTGATACGGCCGAGCACGGCGAAGTGCTTGCCGGGGCGGCCGCAGGCGCAGTCGTCCTCGCCATGAATCACGCCGAGATCTTCGGTCAGCAGGCTGTGGCCTGGATAGCTTTCGGGCAGCAGGCTCAGTACCTGTATCGCACCGGTGGTGCCGTGCGGCACCGGGTGCAGGTCCTGCAGGTCGCGAACGATCACGTCGGCGTAGGCCGGCGCATGCAGGTGGCCATGCTCGCATTCGAAGAAGATCGAGCCGACCTGTTCGACCATGCCGTAGTAGTTGTGCACGCGCTCGATGCCGAAGGTCTGCGATAGCGCGGCTTTGTAGGCAGCATTGTCGACCTTCTGCTCGTCCATTTTCTTCCAGCCGCCGCCGTGCACCAGCATGCTGCCGGCTGGAAAGCGGATTTGCCTGCCGTCACGGCGTGCGGCCTGCACGAATGACTGCCAGACGATGAATGTAAAGCCGAACAGCAGCACCGGCTCATCCGGCTGGGCCTGCAGCCATTGTTCAAGCGCGGTCCAGTCCGGTTGCAGGTCTTCGTCCAGCAGGTACAGATGGTCGCGACCGAAATTGGAGAATCCGAGGATGCCTGCGGCACGTGCGTTGAAGCGGCTGCGATCGCGCAGGAAGCTGGAATCGTCGACCACCAGCATGCGTAGGCGCTTGGCGCCGGCGAAGTGGGAGAAGATGCGGGTCAGTGCACGGGCCTGCGCGCGCGCGGTGTCGGCATCCAGGAAGATCCGAGAGACGGCTGCGCCCGTGGTGCCACTGGAGACCAGCGTGCGCGATACCTTGTCATCCTCGATGCTCTTGAGGTCCAGCAGCTTGAACATGCGGACCGGCAGCCACGGTATCTGTTCCAGGCTGGCCGCGTCGCCGGCCGGCCAAAGGCCCGCGAGGATGCGAGCATACGGCGCGCACTGCGCTTGATGGTGGCCGGTCAGGCGATTGAGCCCTTCCAGCAGCCAGGCACGCTTCTGGATGCGGTCCAGGCCGAAGACTTCGACTTCCAGGGCAGCGGCCGCGTTGGCAGCCGGCGTGGCAGGCACAGTCACCTTGCAGCTCCTTGTCCGGCCATCTGCCGGAGACTCTGGTAATCCACCTTGCCGCTGGCCATCAGAGGCAGCGCATCCAGGTGGAGGGTACGGATGTGGCCACCGAACAGCTTGTAGCGCTCCTGTACCAACTGGCGTACCTGCGCCTGTTCAGCGATATGGGCGCCGTGACTGAAGGCCACCAGATCGTCATCGCTGCCCGAGCAGACGATCTGCTGGCTCAGCGCCGCCGACAGCATGGCCTCGACTTCATCGAGGTTGACCCGGTTGCCGGAGATCTTCAGGAAGCGCTTGGCGCGCCCGGTAATGTAGTGGAAGCCATCTTCGTCGACGCGGGCCAGATCGCCGGTGCGCAGTACACCCTGCAGCTCGTCGCCCTTGGCCAGATCGGCACGTGTGGCGGCGTAGCCCATCATGACGTTCGGGCCCGAATAGATCAGTTCGCCGGTCGTTGCGTCGACCTGCATCCGGCCGCCAGGAACAGGCACCCCGATGCTGCCAACCTTGTCGATGATGCGTGCAGCCGGAACATAACTGATCCGCGGAGAGGCCTCTGTCTGGCCGTACATCACGAAGAACTCCAGCCCATGGGCCTGGCTGGACTCGGCGAAATGGGCGACCAGCTCATCGCGAAGGCGACCACCGGCCTGGGTCAGCATGCGCAGGCTGGGCAGCTGCAGGCGGGCAAGGCCCATGCGCCGCAGGATCTCGAAGGTGGCCGGAACCCCGGACAACGAGGTGATGTGGTGGCGGCGCGCGCTGTCCCAGAATTCGCGGGTCATCAGGCTGTCCTCGCTCAGGACTACCGATCCACCCACAGCCAGGTGGCTGTTGAGGATGGACATGCCGAACGAATAGGCCAGTGGCAGCGTGGTGATCGCACGATCATCGGCGCGCAGGCCCAGGTAGTCGACGATAGCGCTGGCATTGGCATCCAGGCCGGTGGATGACAGCCGCACCAGCTTTGACGAACCCGTACTGCCGGATGTGCTGAGCAGCAACGCCAGGTCCGGGTGCGGTGCGTCCGGTGCCGGTGCCGCGTCGCGCACGTGCAAGGACAAGACCTGGCCGCTGTACACAGTCCGGTAGCCTTTGGCGGCCTGGCCCGGGCTGGCGACCCAGTCAGGCTGGTAGTGCTCCACCAGGGAGCCCAGCAGCTGCGGGTCGGTGTCCGGCTGCAACAGCAATGGAACCTGGCGGCCGCAGCGCAAAGCGCCGAGGTAAAGCGCGACAGCATCGACATGACTGGGCATGCACAACAATCCCATGCCGCGCCCGTCTGGTAATCGCGCCGCGTGCGCATCGGCCAGGCGTGCCAGTGCGGTGAAGTCCAGCGATTGCTCGCCATCGATCAGCGCGATGCGCGCGCCATGTTGTTCCAGGTTCCAGAACGGCATTCAGACCACCATCTGTCCGTCGATGCCAATCACCTGTCCGGTGACATAGGAGGAGGCATCACTGAGCAGGAAGGCCACCAGTGCGGCAACTTCCTCTGGCGTACCGGCACGGCCCATTGCAATCGATGCAACACGCTTGGCATGCGCGGCCTCAGGCATGTCACGGGTCATGTCGGTGTCGATGAAACCTGGTGAGACCGCATTGACGCGGATACCGCGCGGGGCCAGCTCCTTGGAGGCCGAGCGCGTGGCGCCGACAAGCGCAGCCTTGCTCGCCGCGTAAAGGCTGAGCCCGGCGGCACCGTTCATACCCATGATCGACACCAAGTTGACGATGCTGCCTGCGCCGCTGCGTGCCATCAGCCGCGAAGCGTACTGCATCGCCATCAACGGCGCCTTGACGTTGACGGCCAGCACCTGGTCGATGTCTTCACTGCGGATCATGCCCAGCAGGCCTTCGTGCAGCACGCCGGCATTGTTGACCAAGCCGTCCAGCCGGCCGAAGCGGGCGAAGACCTGCTTGAACAAACCGGCGATGGCATCAGCATCGGTCAGGTCCAGCGCCGCGTACAATGTCGGCGGTGCGCCGAGCGCCTGGACCTCTGCGTCCAGCTGGCTCAAGGCGTCTTCGTTGCGGGCCACCAGCACCAGCTGTGCGTGTCGTGCGGCCTGCTGCAGGGCGATTGCCCGGCCGATGCCGCGCGATGCGCCGGTGACCAAGATTACGGGCGCGGCGTCGGCCATGGTCAAACAGCCGCGCCGTGCTTGCGCAGGATTTCGCGGGCCTTGCCGACCGAGCTCATGTCGATCACTTCGTCCATGTCGATCATCACGCCGAACGCCTCTTCCAGAGCCGCCACTACCGACATGTGGGCGATTGAATCCCACTGCGGGATGGTGGCGTAACGCAGTTCATCATTCACGCTGTCGGCCGGGATGCCCAGCACGCGGGCGAACACGGCAACGACCTGGTCTTCGGTAACGATGTCATTCATAGAAATTTCCTGAATCCAAAGAGGGTGCTGTTGAAATGGAAGCCGAGACGGGCATAGAGATTGAGGATGCCCGTATTGGCAGCGGAAACGAGGGTCGTGCAGTGTGGAACCCCGCGCGCGGCGAGTGACTCCAATGCAGTGATCCACAGCGGCAGGGCCAGCATCGCATAGGGCCCGGTGGCGCCGGTCAGCAGCAGCTCGCAGTTGCTCTTGTCGGCGGACACGCGCTCGGCATGGAAACCGATGGTGCGCCCTCGCGACTCAGCGACATAGGCCAAGCCACCGCTGACCAGGTCTTCGATCCAGTTGGCCGTGCGCAGTGCGGCGCGCTGTGGGTCGATGGCCGGGTCTTCCAGGAAGCGGCCGTGGGCGAAATCAGTCGCGGCGATGCGGCGCAGTTCGGCCACATCGGTGGTGGTTGCAGGCCGCAATGTTGGCAGCATCCCGCGCGGTACCGGTGGCAGGTTGGCAAACCCGCTGCGCGAGACGGTCAGCGATGTTTCCACGAAGGCGTACCCCTGCTGCAGCAGGGCAGACTTGGCCACCATGTGGGTCGCGTCGATACGCCCGAACAGATAGTGCACGGCATGCGTGGCGCACCATTGCTCCAGCTCGGACAGCAGCGGAACCGCCTGCTCCACGCGGGTGATCTCCAAGGCTGTCACCTCGGCGGTGGCGAAGCCCAGCGCGCGCTCATCCCACGGCGTAAGGCGTGCCGCAATCCGACCCTGGCCGTTGTCGATGACCACGTTCATCGGGCTTCCCGTGCGTCGTTCACCGCGTCGGCCACGATGTAGTACGGGCGCTTCTGCACGTTGCGGAACACCTGACCGACGTACAGCCCGACCACCCCGAGGCAGAACATCACCAGCCCGCCGATCAGCCACACCGATCCGATGATGGAGGTATAGCCGGCAACCTCGATGTCACCGTCCCACCAGCGCAGCAGGCTCAGCGCGACCAGCACGAAGGCGACCAGCGAGCAGGCGATGCCGGTACCGGCGACCATCCGCAACGGCTTCTCCGAGTATCCCAACGCGATGTTGGTGGACAGGGCCAGCAGCTTGCGCAGGGTGTAGGAGGTTTCGCCCATGGCGCGCGCCTGGTGCTGAACCGGCAGCTTGCCTGTACGGAAGCCGGCCCACTTGACCATCAACGGGAATGAGCGGTCACGTTCGGGCATCTGACATACCGCCTGGATGACCTTGCGGTGGTAGATGCCGAAGTTGGCCGTGCTGGGATCCTGGGGGACGCCGGTGAGCCAGCCGAGTACGCTGAAGAAGGTCCACGACGAAAGCCGCTTCAGCGCCTTGTCCTGGCGCTCCAGGCGCTGGGCGAACACCACGTCCAGCTGTTCCTGGTTGGCCTTGCGGTACAGGGCCGGGATTTCGCCCGGTGCGTCCTGCAGGTCGCAGTCCATCACAACCGTCCAGTGGCCGCGCGCGTGCTCGATGCCCGCGGAGATGGCTGAATGTTGCCCGAAGTTGCGCGACAATCTCAGTCCGCGCAACCATGGGCGAGTGCTGGCCAGTTCCGCGATCCGGGCCCAGGCTCCGTCCGGGCTGGCGTCATCCACCAGAATCATCTCGAAGTTCACGTCCATCGTCGCGATCGCGGCCGCTACCTGGTCAACCAAGTCTTCCAGACACCCTTGGCAGCCATAAACCGGCGCTACCACTGAAATTTCCGGGCAGGGTTCCCCGCTGAACGGGGAGGAGGACATCGCGTCTGTCATGGCGTAATGGAATCCTTGCGCGCCCTGCCTCGGCACATGAATGGCACCGCATCGCCCTGTTGCGGGGCATGAGGACGCGCGTGCCCCGGCAGTCCGCCCGCGCGACGATCAGTGCCGGCAGTCGCCGATTATAGCTTTACCGACCGGGTCCGGGCTGATTGGTCAGATCGAAGGTCGGGCAGGGGCCATTCAGGTCCAAATGTCCTCTGGAGGGGTCAGTGGGCGGCGGCCCCCAGCTGGATTGCACCAAGCTCGACTGCGGGTTGGCCTGGGCATGCGATGGTTACCGGCAGAGAGGTGGGCTCCGTAAGTGATGCCATATCCGTGAAGGCAGCCGTCACGAGATTCTCCCCAAAGGTGCTGTTGCCCGTCATGCCGTTCACATGGATCAGCGGCTGCCCTTTCAGCTGCTTCATTGTGACCCACACGGTGCTGCGGCCGTCTGGGTCGAGATTGAAGCCCCGCCCTCCGGTGCCGGTATGAGGGCCCCATTGGTCGACGGTGAAGCTGCAGTTCTCTGGTTGCGATGCATGCGTTCGAGTCTCGAACGCAAGCGTGCCCACCTGTACCGGACGTTGGCCGGGGCAGGTAAGCGTGACGGGTTGGCGGCCAGCAAGGCCGGCGATGGCCCCCGCTGGAAAAGACGCTGTAAGTAGGTGGTCACCTTGATTGCTGATTCCTGCGACTTCACCGACATGGACTACGGGCATGCCCCGCAGGTGCTTCATGCTGAACCACATGGCGCTCGATCCATCCGATTGCACGTTGAATCCGAGCCCTGAAGTTGCAATGCGCGGGCTCCAGTCGTCCAAGTCGAATTCACATGCAGCATGGCGCTGTTCGACGGAGATTGCCTTCAGCCTCGGATTGCGGAAGGCCAACGCATGCTGTGCGGAAAGGTAGTGTCCTTCGCCAAGCAGGGTGTCCTGACGCAACAGGCGCAATGGTGAAAACTGGCCCCAAGCATGGTCGCAGCTCTGGTTCCGGACGGGGGACTCCCTGTTTCCGCAGTCAAACCAGCGGCCGTCATCGTTGCTCAGTAGATGGCCACGGAAAGGCCGGAGGATCATGGGACCTTGCTGGGCTGATTGCGGTAGCAGGGCGTTGTTGCCCAACAATTGGCCGATCAGGCCTGGCAGTTCGTACATCGGAATGTTCGTGCCGGTGGCGACTGCGCCGCGCCTGCCATCGAGGATCAGCAACGGAGTGCGGCTCATGCCGACCCGACGCCGAGTGTCAGGGCTGTCGAAATCCGCTGGGTCTGCGCCATTCACAAAGGTATAGGGGTCTGGATCGGCGTCCAGGGAGGGGGAGTGATCTCCGAACGCAATGATCAGCGCGTCTGGATCCCGAGCGATGATGGCTTCAGACCAGTCCATGAACGCCGCAGTGGTGTAGGCCACTGCGTTGGCGTAGGCCTCCAGGACCGGCGCATTGCCAGGCTCAATTCTGATCAAGTCCGGGCGTCGTTCCTGATTGCGTAGGTATCCCCAGTGCGAGGACAGGGATACCAAGTAGTTGAAGACGGGGACATCCGTCCCGACCTCATCGAGGAACTGGATGTTCTGGCGGAAGAACGAGCCGTCAGCGAGCATGCCGCCTTCAAGGTCATCCAGCTCGAAGGCAGAATCAGGATAGTAGTGCTCGAATCCGGCGTTCTCGTATGCAGTGATTCGATTCCAGTTGTCAGCGTTGTGGGCATGGCTGGCCATGGTGTGATAGCCCGCACGTGCGAGCGCCGCAGGCAGGCAGGGTGATGGCCTGCGCAGCAGATTCATGAATGCCACGGAGTTCCTCGGCGCGGGGAAACCGCACAGGACCTCGAACTCGGCATTGGCGGTAACTCCCCCCATTTCAGGGGAGAGCAGATACGGTTGTCCCGCACTTTTCCAAAGCGCGAGGAAGCGCGGGTCCAGCGCGCTGCGATTGCTGTGGTAGTGGTCGAGCAATGAAAGATCCCAAACGCTTTCAAGTAGGACCAGGTGGACGTTGCGCTTTTTCGCGATGTTGCCTGGATGCCATTTCTTCAGAGGTAGAGCGTGGATTTCGGCTGCACTGGGAATCTCACGGGTGTCCTCGCGCTGCACTCGCCAGTCTTCTGAAAGATAGAGAAGCGGGCCGCGTGCCTTGAGCAGGCTCATCTGATCGTTACGGCGTGACACGAGCATGGTGTCTTTGCTGTCCACTTCCTGTCCACTTCCTTCCAGTGGCAGCAGGAAACCGTAAAAGGGGTGTGAGGGATTGGACAGTGCCGGAATGACGGCGATCATGCCGATCAGGAGTGCCAGCGCGGGAAGACTTCGCCAACGAAAGCGAATACTGGCGAGCGGAAGCAGTACGGCGATCGCGATCAGAACGCCCGCCAACAGGAGTGGACCTCCCGATAGTGTTGATAGGAGAATCGGTAGTGCCTGCAGATCCGCTACGGAAAGTGGGGCATGCAGCATCCCGACTTTCACTGCGTTGCCGACCAGCAGCAGACTGGCCAGGCCGGTGATCAAGGCGCCCCCGCACCAGCGATTACGTAGTGCCGGGCCCAGTAGTCCTATTCCAGTTCCCAGCAGCAGGGCGGTGGCCACCACTGCACCGGTGCTGTACTGCAGGCCGAACAGTGACCGGGCCAGAAGAGCCATGATGGTACAGGCCAACAGGCTGATCGGAAGATAGATCCATGCGAGCGCCAGGTCCCTGGCGAATGATCGGGCGGCGGCCCCGATTCCATGCTTCATCATTGTGACAATATTGTGAGTGCCGATGCATTCTCAGCCGCATTGCACCGGAGTGCCAGCTTCAGCTTGTATCGTCACGTGTCAGGCCGCGCAGACTGCACGCCTGCAATACAGAAAGCCCCCGGCAGAGCGCTCACTCCAACCGGGGGCAGTGCCTACCGCAGCAGGCTCCCAGGGATTGCTCAGCCCAGTGCAGCTTCCAGCTCCGGCAGGATCGCAAACAGATCCCCCACCAACCCAATATCGGCAATCTCAAAGATCGGCGAATCCGGATCCTTGTTGATCGCGACGATCGTACCGGCGTCCTTGATGCCGGTCAGATGCTGGATCGCACCGCTGATGCCCACCGCCACATACAGCTCCGGGGCGATGATCTTGCCGGTCTGGCCCACCTGCAGGTCGCTGGGCACGTAGCCGGCATCGACCGCGGCACGCGAGGCACCGACGGCGGCACCGAGCTTGTCGGCCAGCTGGAAGATCACCTTGAAGTTCTCTTCCGAGCCAACACCACGGCCACCGGAGACCACGCGCTTGGCGCTCTGGAGGTCCGGGCGGTCGCTGGCACCGGCGGCCAGGCCAACGAAGCGGGTGTGGGTCGGCAGGGCAGCATCGACGCTGGCCGCTTCGATGGCGGCGCTGCCGCCCTGGGCCGCTTCCGGCCACGAGGCGGCACGCACGGTGGCGACCACGATCTGGTCGGCCGGGACTTCCACGGTGATGATCGCGTTGCCGGCGTAGATCGGGCGCTTGAAGGTATGGCTGCCTTCAACGGTCATCAGGTCGGAGACCTGGTTGACGCCAAGCAGGGCGGCCACGCACGGCATCAGGTCCTTGCCGAAGGTGGTCGACGGGCCGAACACGTGGGTGTAACCCTTGGCCAGCTGCGCGATCTGCGGTGCGAGCACCTGGGCGATGGCCTGCGCGTTGGCGGCATTGGCCACGGTCAGGACCTTGGCGACGCCAGCGATCTTCGCGGCTTCAGCGGCAACGGCGCCTGGGTCGGCAGCCAGCACCAGCACGTCGATGCTGGCACCGTTGATCGCGGCGGCGGCGCTGACGGTCTTGGCGGTGGCGGCGTTGAGCTTGCCGTCGTGGTGCTCGGCGATGACGAGAATCCTGCTCATTACAGCAACCCCTTCTGCTTGAGTGCGGCAACCAGTTCGGCCGCGTCCTTGACCATCACACCCTTGCTGCGCTTGGACGGCGCGGCGTACTGGGTGGTCTTGAAGGTGTCGGCGGCTTCAACGCCGAGGTCGGCCAGCTGCAGGGTCTCCAGCGGCTTGGCCTTGGCCTTCATGATGTCCGGCAGCTTGATGAAGCGCGGCTCGTTCAGGCGCAGATCGGCGGTGACCACGGCCGGCAGATCCACTTCCAGCGTTTCCAGGCCGGCGTCGACTTCACGGGTCACCGTGGCCTTGCCATCGGCAATTTCGAGCTTGCTGGCGAAGGTCGCCTGCGGGCGGCCCCACAGCGTGGCCAGCATCTGGCCAGTCTGGTTGGCGTCGTCGTCGATGGCCTGCTTGCCGAGGATCACCAGATCAGGCTGCTCCTTCTCGATCAGCTTGAGCAGGGTGCGCGACGCCGTCAGCGGCTGGACGGCCTGGTCGGTGACGACGTGGATGGCACGGTTGGCGCCCATGGCCAGGCCGTTGCGCAGGTGAGCCTGGGCGTCGGCCGGGGCGATGGTGGCAACCACGACTTCGCTGGCGATGCCCTTGTCGCGCAGGCGCAGGGCTTCTTCCAGGGCGATTTCATCGAAGGGATTGGGGGACAGCTTGACGCCGTCGGTGACCACGCCGGAACCGTCCGGCTTGACCTGAATGCGGACGTTGTAGTCCACCACGCGCTTGTACGCGACGAGGATTTTCATCTGGTACGGGGTCCTTCAATAACGGGGAGAACGTCCGGTCCTCGCACAGCAACCGGTTCGGGGGTGGGATCCCGATTCTAGCTGGCTTGAGGGAACCATGCGAATGCGTATGGTTATGCTGCAGTGCAGTATGGCTCGTGTTGATCGGGTGCGTCGTTCACGTCACGCAGGCAGTCGTGAAGACGAACCACATGTATCCTGTGCTGCTGTGCTGGGTGCTTGGTAGCGCCCCCTTGGATGAATTTAGATCAGGAGAACAGGTAGTGCCCACATGGCTTGTCACCGGCGGTGCCGGATTCATTGGCGGTAACTTTGTTCTCGAAGCGGTCGCCCGTGGCATCAAGGTCGTCAATCTCGACGCCCTGACCTACGCCGGCAACCTGAAGACACTGTCCAGCCTGGACGGCAACCCGAACCACGTGTTCGTGCAGGGTGACATCGGCGACAGCGCCCTTGTGGCCCGCCTGCTGGCCGAGCACCAGCCGGACGCAGTGCTGAATTTCGCCGCCGAGAGCCACGTCGATCGCTCCATCGATGGCCCGGGTGCCTTCATCCAGACCAATGTGGTGGGCACTCTGGGCCTGCTGGAAGCCGTGCGCGATTACTGGAAGGCGCTGCCGGCCGAGCAGGGCGCGGCCTTCCGCTTCCTGCATGTGTCCACCGATGAGGTGTATGGCACCCTGGGCGAGACCGGCAAGTTCAGCGAAACCACGCCGTACGCTCCGAATTCCCCGTATTCGGCGTCGAAGGCCGCTTCGGACCACCTGGTGCGTGCGTTCCACCACACCTACGGGCTGCCGGTGCTGACCACCAACTGCTCCAACAACTACGGCCCGTATCACTTCCCGGAGAAGCTGATCCCGCTGGTGATCGCCAAGGCGCTGGCCGGCGAGCCGCTGCCGGTGTACGGCGATGGCAAGCAGGTGCGCGACTGGCTGTTCGTGTCCGACCATTGTGAGGCGATCCGCACCGTGCTGGCCAAGGGCCAGGTCGGCGAGACCTACAACGTCGGCGGGAATTCGGAAAAGCAGAACATCGAAGTGGTGCAGGCGATCTGCGCCCTGCTGGACCGGCGCCGCCCGCGCGCGGATGGCCAGCCGCGCAGCAGCCAGATCACCTATGTCACCGACCGCCCCGGCCATGATCGCCGCTATGCGATCGATGCGTCCAAGCTGAAGAACGATCTGGGCTGGGAACCGGCCTACACCTTTGAGCAGGGCATCGCCTTCACCGTCGACTGGTACCTGGACAACCAGGACTGGGTCAACGGCGTGCTGGACGGCAGCTACCGTCTGCAGCGCATCGGTACTGCGGCCTGAATCCTGGAGACGACATGACGCAGCGTAAAGGCATCATTCTGGCTGGTGGCTCCGGCACCCGGCTGTATCCGATCACCAAGGGCGTCAGCAAGCAGCTGCTGCCGGTGTACGACAAGCCGATGATCTACTACCCGCTCAGCGTGCTGATGCTGGCGGGCATCCGCGAAGTGCTGATCATCAACACTCCGCACGAGCAGGCGCTTTTCCAGCAGCTGCTGGGCGACGGCTCGCAGTGGGGCATGGACATCCAGTACGCGGTGCAGCCGAGTCCGGACGGCCTGGCTCAGGCCTACCTGATCGGCCGTGATTTCGTCGCCGGCAAGCCGAGCTGCCTGGTGCTGGGCGACAACATCTTCCACGGCCATGGCCTGCGCGACGTACTCAAGCGCGCCGATGAGCGCGTGGAAGGTTCCACGGTGTTCGGTTACTGGGTCAATGACCCGGAGCGCTATGGCGTGGCCGAGTTCGACAAGAGTGGCAAGGTCATCGACCTGGTCGAGAAGCCGGAGAAACCGCGCTCGAACTACGCAGTGACCGGCCTGTACTTCTACGACGGCAATGCCAGCGCGCATGCGGCCGAACTCAAGCCGTCGCCGCGTGGTGAGCTGGAAATCACCGATCTCAACAAGCGCTACCTGGCCGAAGGCAACCTGCATCTGGAAGCGCTGGGCCGTGGCTACGCCTGGCTGGACACCGGTACTCATCAGTCGCTGCTGGAGGCGTCCAACTTCATCGAGACCATCCAGACTCGCCAGGGCCTGCAGGTCTGCTGCCCGGAAGAAATCGCGTTCGGCAAGGGCTGGATCAGTGCCGAGCAGCTGGAAGCACTGGCTGCGCCGCTGATCAAGAATGGCTACGGCCAGTACTTGCACACGCTGGCCCAGCGCGGAGTGGTTCCGTGAAAGTGATCGAGACGTCACTGCCGGGGTGCCGGGTCATCGAGCCGGCGGTGTTCGGCGACGAACGTGGCTTCTTCTACGAAACCTGGAACGCCGAGCGCTTCGCTGCATTGGGCCTGCCGGAGCGCTTCGTGCAGAGCAATGTCTCCACCTCTGCCAAGGGCGTGCTGCGTGGCCTGCATTACCAGTGGCCGCGCCCGCAGGGCAAGCTGGTGACCGTGCTGGAGGGCGAGGTCTACGACGTCGCCGTGGATATCCGCCGCGGCTCGCCGACCTTCGGGCGTTGGGAAGCGGTGGTACTGAGCGCAGAAAACAGGCGGCAGTTCTGGATTCCGGAAGGCTTCGCCCACGGATTCGCCGTGCTGTCCGAGCGCGCTCTGTTCAGCTATCTGTGCACGGATGTCTACGTCAAGGAAGCCGATGCGGGTATCCGCTGGAACGACGCTGACATCGCCGTGGACTGGCCGGTCAGTGCACCGACGTTGTCGGCCAAGGACGAGAACGCGCCGTTCCTGAAGGACATCGCCGAAGACCGCCTGCCGGTCTACGTGCCATGACCGTTCTGGTCTTCGGTGGCAACGGCCAGGTCGGCCAGGAGCTGCTGCGCGCGCTGGCGCCGCTGGGCAAGGTGGTCGCGACCACCCGCAGCGGCACTCTGCCGGATGGCAGCACCTGCGAAACCGCCGATTTCGGCCAGCCCGACAGCCTGCCTGCCTTGCTGGACCGCGTGCAGCCGTCGCTGGTGGTCAATGCGGCCGCTTACACCGCCGTTGACCGCGCAGAGCAGGACGCTGATGCGGCCTTCGCCGCCAACGCGCAGGCACCGGGCGTGATCGCGCGCTGGTGCGCGGCCCGCGGCGTGCCGTTCGTGCACTATTCGACCGACTACGTGTTCGATGGCCAGGGCAGCGCGCCCTACCGCGAGGACGAGCCGACCGCACCGCTGGGCGTGTATGGCACCAGCAAGCGCGACGGCGAGGACGCGGTGCGTGCCGCAGGCGGGCGCCACCTGATCTTCCGCACGGCATGGGTGTATGCCTCGCATGGCGCGAACTTTCTGCGCACCATGCTGCGCGTGGGCGCCGAGCGCAATGCGTTGCGGGTGGTGGCCGACCAGGTCGGCACGCCGACGCCGGCCGCGCTGATCGCCGATGTCACCTTGCAGGCGCTGCAGCATCCGGGGCAGTTGTCGGGTACCTGGCACCTGACCGCCAGCGGCCAGACCAGCTGGCATGGTTTTGCCGAGGCGATCTTCGCCGAAGCGTTGGCCACCGGCGTGTTGGCCAAAGTGCCGACGGTCGAGGCGATTCCCAGCTCGGAGTATCCGACCCCGGCCAAGCGTCCGGCCTGGTCGGTACTGGACAACCGCAAGCTGCAGCAGGATTTCGGCATCGTACTGCCGAGTTGGCAGGATGGCCTGAAGCGGGTGATGGCGGAGATTGCCTGACCCGGCAGACGGCGTGCCGACCAACGGTCGGCACCCACCCCGACCAACGGTCGGTCGCCTCCAGCGGGCGCCGGGTCAGCTGCGCCCGTAGGTATCCTCGAAGCGCACGATGTCGTCCTCGCCAAGGTAGCTGCCGGACTGCACTTCGATCAGTTCCAGCGGCAGCTTGCCCGGGTTGCGCAGGCGATGGGTCACGCCCAGCGGAATGTACGTGCTCTGGTTCTCGCTGAGCAGGATCACTTCATCGCCACGGGTCACTTCGGCGGTACCGCTGACCACGATCCAGTGCTCGGCGCGATGGTGGTGCATCTGCAGGCTCAGGGTGCCACCGGGCTTGACCGTGATCCGCTTCACCTGGAAGCGCTCGCCGTTGTCGATCGAATCGTAGGCGCCCCACGGGCGATAGACCTTGCGATGCCAGGTGGCCTCGCTGCGGCCTTCGGCCTTCAGCTGTGCCACCACGGTCTTGACCTCCTGCATGCGGTCGGCCTTGCCCACCAGCACCGCATCGTCGGTCTCGACCACGATCACGTCATCGAGGCCGACCATGGCCACCAGGCGCTGGCCGTAGGCATAGGTATTGCGGCAGTCGATGGCGATCACGTCGCCCTGGTGCGCATTGCCATCGCCGTCCTGCTGCGAGACATCGCGCAGCGCGGTCCACGAACCCACATCGTTCCAGCCGGCATCCAGTGGAATCACCACCGCATCGGCAGTCTTCTCCATCACTGCATAGTCGATCGAATCGGACGGAACGGCAGTGAAGGCATCCTTGTCCAGGCGGGTGAAGTCGGCATCGCGGCGCGCCTGCTGCCAGGCCTGGCGGCTACCAGCCAGCATCGCGGGCTGGAAGCGTTCCAGCTCCTGCAGGTAGCGCGAGGCCTTGAACAGGAAGATGCCACTGTTCCAGTAATACTGGCCGCTGCTGACATAGCCGGTCGCGGTATCCAGGTCGGGCTTCTCGACGAAGCGCTCGACCGCACGCAGGCCCTGGCCATCGGCGGCCTTGATGTAGCCATAGCCGGTTTCCGGGCCGGTCGGCACGATACCGAAGGTCACCAGCTTGCCGGCCTCGGCAGCGCCGGCCGCCGCCTGTACGGCACTGCGGAACGCAGTCTCGTTGGTGATCACGTGGTCGGACGGCAGCACCAGCAGCAGGGCGTCGGCACCGTCGCGGGTGGCTTCCAGCGCGGCCACTGCGATCGCCGGGGCCGTGTTGCGGCCGATCGGCTCGAGGATGATCGCGGCCGGCTCGGCGCCAACCTGCTGCAGCTGCTCGGCGGCGACGAAACGGTGCTCTTCGTTGGCGATCACCAGCGGCCCGCGCGCGGCGATCGGCGCCACGCGCTTCCAGGTGGCCTGCAGCATCGTCAGTTCACCCGCCAGCGGCAGGAACTGCTTCGGGTACGCCTCGCGCGACAGCGGCCACAGGCGGGTACCGGATCCACCGGACAGGATGACGGGCTGGATGCTGCTCATGCGTTCCTCGGTTACTGCTGGATCAGGCGGGAGATGTCGTCGGTGCGCGCCTGCATCAGCGCTGCATCGCCGCGTGCTTCAACATTCAGGCGCAGCAGCGGCTCGGTGTTGGAGCTGCGCAGGTTGAAGCGCCAGTCGCCGAAGTCGGCACTGATGCCATCGGTGTGGTCCAGGGTGGGCGACTGCGCCGCGAAGTGCTCCATCACGCGCGCGACAGCGGCCTTTGCATCGGTGACCTTGAAGTTGATCTCGCCGCTGCAGGGGTAGGCCGCCATGCGGTCTTCGACCCAATCGGCCAGCGAGCGCCCGCTTTCGGAAACCAGCTGGGCGATCAGCAACCACGGGATCATGCCGGAGTCTGCATAGGCGAACTCGCGGAAGTAGTGGTGGGCGCTCATCTCGCCGCCGTACACCGCGTCTTCGGCGCGCATCTTTTCCTTGATGAAGGCATGGCCGCTCTTGCACTGCACCGGTACACCGCCGGCCTGCTCGACCATGTCCACGGTGTTCCAGACCAGGCGCGGGTCATGTACGACCTTGCCGCCCGGGTTGCGCGCCAGGATCGCCTTGGCCAGCAGGCCGACCAGGTAGTAGCCTTCGATGAAGCGGCCGGTGTGATCGAAGAAGAAGCAACGGTCGAAGTCACCATCCCAGGCAATGCCGAAATCGGCGCCGTGTTCGCGCACCGCGTCGGCAGTGGCGGCGCGGTTCTCCGGCAGCAGCGGGTTGGGAATGCCGTTGGGGAAGCTGCCGTCCGGTTCGTGGCAGATGCGGATGAATTCGAACGGCAGGTGCGGTGCCAGCAGGTCGACGATGGCACCGGCGCCGCCGTTGCCGGCGTTGACCACCAGCTTCAGTGGCCGCAGCTTACCAGCATCGACATAGCTCAGCAGATGCTGGATATACGCGCTCTTGTCGTGCTGGGCGCTCTGCGCGGCACGCGGCGGTTGCGCCGCGGACGTATCGGCGGCAACCGCATCGGAAATCGCGAACAGGCCAGTATCGGAGCTGATCGGCCGTGCGTTCTCCTTGACCAGCTTCATGCCGTTGTAGTCCATCGGGTTGTGGCTGGCGGTGACCATCACGCCGCCGGCCGCGCCCAGATGGTCGGTCTGGAAATAGACTTCTTCCGTGCCGCACAGGCCGATGTCGATCACCTCGCGCCCTGTACCGCGCAGGCCTGCGGCCAATGCGTCCTGCAGCGCGGGGCTGGTCAGGCGCACGTCGTGGCCGAGGACCACTGGACCGGGAGCGAGCTGCGCGGCCAAGGCGACGCCGATGCGGCGGGCCAGGTCTTCGTTCAGTTCTTCCGGCACACGGCCGCGGATGTCATAGGCCTTGAAGGCGGGCAGGGGCATTGATCGGGATCCTGGATGAGGTCAGCGCCGTAGTTTACGGCCACGGATGTGTGGGAACCGTTTTCTGGAAACAGCGTTCCCGGGCAGTCATCGGAACGACAGGTACTTGTGGCCGAAGTAGCTGGACACCACCGGCACCGCCACACCTACCACGTGGGCGATTTCCAGGCGCAGCACGTCCACGCCCAGCCATGGCAGCAGGTGGTAGGCCAGCAGGGTGGAGACCAGCCAGGTCTGGGCCACCGCGAACAGGTTGACCAGCCCGAAGTAGAACGCCGAGTGGTGCAGGGGGCGTGTGCTGCCGGAAAACACCAACCAGCGGGTCAGCACGAAGGCGGTGACCATGCCGGTGAGGTAGGCGGCGATGATCGCCGGGGTGAACGGCATCCAGTGGCTGTACAGCATGCGCGACAGGATGTTGGCCAGCGCAGCGGTGCCGCCGGCCAGCAGGAACAGCAGGAACGGGCGGGACAGGGTCACGCCACCGCCTCGCGGGCCATGGCACGCCCAAAGCCGATGCTCTCGGAGATACCGCGGTCTTCGGGGTAGTAGTGCGAGGTATCGGCCACCCACAGTCCTTCCACCGGCAGCCGGCGCGGCGGCAGCCGGTCCAGGAAGCCCGGCTCGCAGATCGGCTGCGCGTGGCGGTAGCGGCTGACCCGCACGTCAATGAAGTCATCTGCGCCCAGCTGCGGATTGATCATGCACAGGTAGCGGCGCACCTTGTCGGCGAACACCTCGTCGCTGTCGCCATAGCGCTCGTGCTCGCCGGGCATGTAGAACGGCACGTAGACGATATGTGCATCCATCGGGCGCAGGTTGGTGTATTCGACGATGCCGGGGATGTCCATGTCCGGGTCGTTGGTGTTGACCCAGAAATTGGCCGAGACCGGCCTGCGCAGCTTGGCGATCACGCAGACCACGGCGATGTTGTTCAGTGCGCGGAACGTCGCCAGGATCGCCTCCGGCAGGTCCGGCGCCAGGCGTGGCACGAACGGCAGCGGTACCGTGGAAATGACCTTGTCGAAGGGCAGATGCTCGCCGCCGACCTGGACGCCGCGCACGCGGCCTTCCTCGATCACGATGCGTTGCACCGGGCTGGACAGCCGCACCTCGCCACCATGGCGCTGGATGTCCGCGTGCAGGGCATCGAGCAGGGTGGATGAACCCCCTTCCAGATACCCGAGCTTTTCGCGCATCAGGCTGTAACGGGAGCGCCCGATGCGCCGGATCCGGCTCCAGATCCAGGCCGCGGACAGGTTGCCGGCATAGTCGTAGAACTTGTAGTCGAACAACCGGCGCCACAGCGTTTCATAGGCTTCGGCGCCAACCCAGCGGCGGATCCAGGACGAGGCTTCAACGTGGTCCAGCGGGCGCCAGTCGTTGCGGCGCGTGCACACGAAAGCATGCAGGCCGTAACGGATCTTGGCCATCAGCCCCAGGCCCCTGAAGCGCAGCAGGGCGATCGGGTTGCCCCAGGCCTGCAGGCGCTTGCCGAACCAGTAGCCCATGCGGGTCTCGGTCCAGCGCATGCGTTCGCCCAGCCCCAACTCGTCGAGTACGGCCAGGAAATCGTGATCGGAGGTGCAATGGAAGTGGTAGTAGCGCTCGATCGGCATGCCGCCGAAGTCGAAGCTCGCAGTCATTCCGCCAACGCGGTCATCGGCTTCGAACACCACGGGCTGATGGCCGTCGCGCGCCAGCTGGTAAGCCACGGCAAGACCCATGGGGCCGGCGCCGAGAACGGCGATGCGCTCGCTCATGATCAGAACTCCAGGGCGATGTCGCCGTACTCAGGGTCGTTGAAGGTGGCGTCGATGGCCTGCGCGAAGGGCGTCGGCCTTACGTTGAAGATCGAAGGCCAGTCGATGACTTCGAACTCATCATGGGCCACCAGCGCCTGCAGCTGCGCTGCTGTGAATGGTGGGTCGCGGTCGAACAGCGCCCAGGTCCTCAGCAGCAGGCGGAACAGGCGGTAGGGGATGTGCAGCAGCAGGGTGCGGGCACGCGTGCTGCGCTTGATCTGGCGGATGATGTCGATGTAGTCGACCTTCTCCAGGCCGGTGATGTTGTAGCGCTGACCCGCAATGCGCGAACGCAGGCAGCTGGCGATGATGGTGGCGAAATCGCCGGCATACAGTGGCTGGCGCATGTAGCGGCCATCGCCGGGAATCGGGAATACCGGAACCCTGCGCATGAATCGCGACAGCCATCCCAGGTGCTTGCGGTCGAACCAGCCGAACATCAGGGTCGGGCGCAGGATGACCGATGGAATGCCGCGCGCGGCGACCCGTTGCTCCTGCTCACGCTTGGTGCGGGTGTAGTCGTCATCGGCCACCGAACAGACCACCGAGGAACTGACGTGCACCGTGTAGGGCACGGCGTGGCGCTCGATGGCATCCAGGATGAGGTCGGTGGCAGTGATGTTGTTGCGCACGAATGGCAGCGGATCGGTGCCGCCGATCTGCGCCTGCAGCATCACCACGGCGTCGGCACCGGCGAAATGGCGCTCCCAGGCGCCAGGTTCGGCGAGGTCGGCGTGTTCGGTCACCACATCCGGATGCAGACGCGCGAGCACCCCGAGATTGGCAGCGTGCTTGTCGATCACCACCAGCCGGCGATAGCCCTGGCGCCTGAGGATGGCGACCAGGTTCTGGCCGACCAGGCCGGCACCACCGGGAATGATGATCTTCTGCTCCAGCACGGAGTCCATTGCAGTGCTCACAGCGAGATCCTGTTGAAGAGGGCCTGCGGCAGCAGGCGGATCACCGTCATGATCAACCGCCAGAAGCCCGGGGCATACAGCACCGGGGTGCCGCGGCCGATGCCGGCGACGATGCGGCGTGCGACCTGGTCCGGCGTTGCCCACAATGGGCCCTTGCGCAGGTGGGCCGTCATCGGCGTGTCTACGAAGCCGGGGCGGATGTCGACCACCGCCACACCCTGCTTGGCCAGGCGTTGGCGCAGGCCACTGAGGTAGGTGCTGACCGCAGCCTTGGCGGCGCCGTAGACGTAGTTGCTCTGGCGGCCGCGGTCACCGGCCACCGAAGTGATCACCGCCAGCGCGCCGCTGCCGGCGTCGGCCAGCCGATTGGCCGCAGGCCCCAGCAGGGCCAGGGTGGAGGTGCCATTGGTGGCGAACTCGGCCATGCAGGCTTCCACCGAGGCCTCACACGCTGCCTGGTCGGGCAGCGTGCCATGTGCAACCAGCACCACATCCACCCGTCCCAGCGCCTGCCAGGCCTGCGCCAGCAGCTCGGCGTGGGCGGCCAGATCGTTGATGTCCATCGAAGAAGTGTGCGTGGCGCGTGCACCGCGCACGCGCAGGTCGTCGGCGATGGCGGCGAGCCGTTCGGAACGGCGAGCGACCAGGAACAGCGCCGCGCCGCGTGCGGCGTAACGCCGCGCGACGGCTTCGGCGATCGCGGAGGTGGCGCCGATGATGAGGACGTTCTGCATGCTTACTCCGTGACCCGGCGCCAGAAGCCGGACGAGAAACGTGGATCGATGAATCGGCTGAAGTCCCGCCAGCGCGGGTACGCCTGCTGGAACGAGGCGGCGGTCATCCGCGCATCCTTGGCCGGGTACTGGGCACCGCCCGCGGCATCGACGATCTGGTCCAGGCGCTGCAGCAGGGCCCAGAGCGTCTCGCCGGTGTTGGGGAAGTCCAGGGCCAGGGTGGTACCCGGGCGCGGGAAGGACAACATGCCAAGGGACGGCCGCGTGCCGAACTGCTTGAGCACCGCCAGGAACGAACCCTGGCCACTGCGGGCGATTTCCTGCAACAGGGCGGGAACTCCATCTGCGGCCGCGTGCGGTGGCAGCACGCACTGGTACTGCACGAAGCCGGCCGGACCATACATCCGGTTCCACTGGCTGATGCCATCGAGCGGATAGAAAAAGGGCAGCAGGTGCGAGACCTGGCGTCGGCGTTGCGCCGGCTGGCGCCGGTAATAGAGCGTATTGAACGGGCGCAGGGTGAGCCGGTTGACCAGTGATATCGGGGGCGTCAGCGGCATCTTCCACTGCCGGCGGGGCGTGGCCGGGCGTTCGTCGACCGGTTGCACGGCATGGTTGGCACGGGTGAAATGCCCGCGGCCGAGGGCGCGGCCACGTGCCAGGCAGTCGATCCACGCCACACTGTACTCGTGGCTTTCGCTGCTGTCCTGTGACAGTGCGAAGAAGTCGGCCAGGCTGGAGAAACGGATGTTCTCCACCTCAAGGCTGCTGCCCGGCACGCGGCGCAGCTGCAACTCGGCATGGGTGACCAGTCCGGTCAGGCCAAGCCCACCGACGGTTGCTTCGAACCAACCGTCGCCATCGCCAGGCCGGCACACGCGGCGTTCGCCGTTGCTGCGCAGCAGCTCGAAGGACAGCACGTGGTGACCGAAGCTGCCGGCCAGATGATGATTCTTGCCATGCACATCATTGCCGATCGCACCGCCCACGGTGACGTGACGCGTGCCTGGGGTAACCGGCAGGAACCAGCCTTGCGGCAGAACGAGCGCGATGATCTCACCCAGGGTGACGCCAGCTTCGCAGTGCAGCCGTCCGCTGGGCGGGTCAAAGGCGATGAAGCGGTCCAGACCGCGACAGTCCAGCAGGGTGGCCCCCGGATTCTGGCAGCTGTCGCCATAGCTGCGTCCGTTACCATGCGGCAGCGCAGTGCCCTCGAAGGTTGGCAGCGTGGCGAGCCGATCGTGCACCCTGACCAGCGACTGCGGCGCGCGCGGATATCGCCCCCAGGAATGCGCGTCGGCCCGCATCAGATCGCCACCAGGGCAAACCCGGCGCACAGCACGGCCACCACCTGGCTGGGCCGATCCGTGGCGGCAAACACGATCGGGTCATCGTGCATGTTGCCGCGATGCGCGATCACCCAGGCGCGGCTGACCCAGTACAGCAGGACCGGGCAGATGAACCACAGCAGCTTCGGGTTGCGGTACAGCTCCACGCTATCGGGGCTGTTGATGTACAGCGCCATCACCAGGACGGCGCAGTAGCCGGCGGCCGCGCCCAGCGACTGCAGCAGCGGCAGGTCTTCCACGCCGTAGCCACGGCCGTTGGCGCGGGTCTTGCCACGTGCCAGCACCGCGTGCAGTTCGGTATAGCGCTTGAGCAGTGCCAGCGAGAGGAAAATGAACATGCTGAAGGCCAGCAGCCAGAACGACAGTTCCGCACCGATGGCCACGGTTCCGCCGATGATGCGCAGGGTGTAGAGGCTGGCCAGCAGGACCACGTCGAGCATGACGATGCGCTTCAGGCGCAACGAGTAGGCGACGGTCAGCGCGTAGTAGCCCGCCAGCACTGCGGCGAATGCCGGGCTGCAGGCCAGTGCAACGGCCAGCCCGCACAGCGTCAGCAGCGGGCCTGCAACCAGGCCGTGCAGCAGCGGCAAGCGACCGGCAGCAAAAGGGCGATGGCGCTTGCGCGGATGCCGGCGATCTGCATCAAGGTCGAGCAGGTCGTTGAGGACATAGACGCCGGAGGCGCACAGGCTGAAGGCCGCAAAGGCCAGCAGCGCATCGGCCACTGCCGGTGCTTCCAGGAAGCGGTGGGCGGTCAACAGCGGAACGAACACCAGCAGGTTCTTCAGCCACTGGTGTGGCCGCAGCGCCTTCAACCATGCCTGCCGCCTGGATGTGGCGGGCCAGTGCCCCAGCAGCTGGGTGCGTTGTGCTGCGGCACCGGCCAGAGCGCTGCGATTGTTGACCACCCAGGCGCCTGCGGCGCGTGCCCAGACTGCCAGGTCGACCGTGCCATTGCCGGCGTAGTCGAAACCGCGCTCGCCAAACGCATCCACCAGGGCCTGCGCCTTGTTGGGGCCGGACAGGTTGCGCTGGCCGTCGCTGGCGATGACCTGTTCAAACAGGCCCAGATGTGCGGCGATCGGCGCGACCAGCAGCTGGTCCGAGGCGGTACACAGCACCCGCGGGCGCTGCGGCGTGTCGCGCAGCAGTTGCAGTACCTTTGGGTTGTACGGCAGGTGGCATGGATTGACGGTGGCGCGTGTAGCGATCTGCCGCTTCAGTGCGGCCTTGCCCTGCAGCAGCCAGAACGGCAGCAGGAACAGGTACAACGGATTGCGCGCCAACAGCACCAGCAGTGACTCATACAGGAGGTCCGTGTCCAGCAGCGTGCCGTCCAGGTCCACGCACAGGGCGCGGTCGTGGGCTGCAGGGGAGGGGGCAGGAGGCGCTGGGGGCATCGTTCGCGGGCTGACGCGGCGGGATCGACCATTGTATCCGCGTTGGGTCGTGGGCCAGAAAGCGGCATCCCGGCCCCGGGCCGCCGCATCCGCGCGGTTTGCTGCGCCGCAAACCCGTCGGATGCAGGCCTGCGGCTAGAATGCGCTTATCCATTCGCAGGGTACTACAGCAATGCAGCAATCGACTTCCGGCGGAAAGCGCGGCAAGCGCTTCGCCAGTGCGGCGGAGGCCCTGCAGGGGGTGGTCGCCGATGGGCAGACCCTGGCCGTGGGCGGCTTTGGCCTGTGCGGCATTCCCGAGGCGCTGATCGCTGCGCTGCGCGACAGTGGCGTCAAGGGCCTGACCGTGATCTCCAACAATGCCGGCGTCGATGGCTTCGGGCTGGGCCAGCTGCTGGAAACGCGGCAGATCAAGAAGATGATTTCGTCCTACGTGGGCGAGAACAAGGAATTCGAGCGGCAGTTCCTGGCCGGCGAGCTGGAACTGGAGTTCAACCCGCAGGGCACGCTGGCCGAGCGCCTGCGTGCCGGTGGCGCGGGTATTCCGGCGTTCTTCACCGCCACCGGCTACGGCACGGTGGTGGCCGAGGGCAAGGAAACCCGCGAGTTCGACGGCAAGCACTACGTGATGGAAACCGCGTTGCGCGCCGACGTGGCACTGGTCAAGGCCTGGAAGGCCGACGAGGCCGGCAACCTGGTGTTCCGCAAGACCGCACGCAACTTCAACCCGGCCTGTGCGATGGCCGGCAAGGTCTGCATCGTGGAGGTTGAAGAGGTCGTGCCGGTCGGCGCCATCGACCCGGACCAGGTGCACCTGCCGGGCATCTATGTGCACCGCATCGTGCACAACGCGCATCCTGAGAAGCGAATCGAACAGCGCACCATCCGCGCGGAGGGCAACTGACATGGCGTGGACCCGCGATGAAATGGCGGCCCGTGCCGCCCAGGAACTGACCGATGGCGCCTACGTGAACCTGGGCATCGGCCTGCCGACGCTGGTTGCCAACCACATTCCCGAAGGCGTGGATGTATGGCTGCAGTCGGAAAACGGCCTGCTCGGCATCGGCCCGTTCCCAACCGACGCTGAAGTCGACGCCGACCTGATCAATGCCGGCAAGCAGACGGTCACCGCACGTGCGGGCGCCAGCTACTTCGGCAGCCACGACAGCTTCGCGATGATCCGCGGTGGCCACGTCAACCTGGCCATCCTCGGTGCCATGCAGGTGACCCACAAGGGCGATCTGGCCAACTGGATGGTGCCCGGCAAGATGGTCAAGGGCATGGGCGGTGCGATGGACCTGGTGGCCGGCGTGCAGCGCGTGGTGGTGCTGATGGAGCACACCGCCAAAAACGGTGAGCACAAGATCCTGGCCGAATGCACGCTGCCGTTGACTGGCGTGGGCGTGGTCGACCGGATCATCACCGATCTGGCCGTGTTCGACGTGACTGACAAGGGCCTGCTGCTGGTGGAGGCCGCGCCGGGTGTCAGCGATCAAGAGCTGGAGGAAAAGACCGGCGTCGCGTTCCAGCGCGGCTGAGGCTGCAAGGGCGGCCAAGCGTGCCGCCCTGTTTCTTGAGGTGCCGCCATGCTGTTCCCCCACGACCTGCCCGACGCCGACGTCCAGTACCTGCCGGGCTGGCTGGCCGCTGCCGACGCCGACCGGCTCTTGGGAGCGCTGCTGGCCGACGTACCGTGGGAGGTCCACCGCATCCGTTTGTTCGGCAACTGGGTGGATTCGCCGCGGCTGAGCTGCTGGATCGGCGACCCGCAGGCCCGCTATCGCTATTCCGGTGCCGAGTTCGTGCCGCGCCCCTGGCCGCCTGTGTTGCAGGCCGTGCGTGAGCGCCTGCAGGCCGAAGGCCACGGTCGCTTCAACAGCGTGCTGCTGAACCGTTATCGCGGTGGCGGTGATTACATGGGCTGGCACAGCGATGACGAGCCGGAGCTGGGGCCGGCCCCGGTGATCGCGTCGCTGAGCCTGGGTGCGGCGCGCCGTTTCCTGCTGCGCCGACGCGACGATCCGGCGCGCAAGGCTGAATTCCTGCTCGGCCATGGCGATCTGCTGGTAATGGCGGGGCAGACGCAGAGGTTCTACCAGCACGCGCTTCCGAAGATGGCACGGGTGCAGGGTGAACGGATCAATCTGACGTTCCGCTGGATTGCGCCGCGCTGATCGATCAGCGCGCGACGTTAGGTTGGTCGGCCTGCCCGCTCACCAGCGTCCAGCCCACCACATCCTGTGCCAGCTGCTGCAGGCCGCGCTCGAACGCCGCGGTCACCGCCGGCACATCGGTGCTGCCGACCGGCTGCGCCTGGCGGAAGGTGCGGTCGGCCACCACGCGCTGGTCGGCGACGTGGATCAGCTTGGCGTTGACCTCGATCACCACGGTCGGCGTGGCTTGTCCCTGGTAATCCGATTCGAAGCGGCGCACGTCGGTGGACAGCTTGTAGTCGGCGCGGATGCCGGCAGTGCTGCGGGCCACGCCGCGGATGCGGCCGGAATCCTCGAAGCCGCGCAACAGGGTGTCCTCGATCATGTCGGTGGCCGGCTGCGCCCAGCTGGCCCCCTTGTAGATCTCCAGCTGCGAGGGCGTCGGCCGCACGTTGATGCGCGGGCTGTCGACCATGCGCGCGGCGCTGGGCTTGGCCAGCACCAGCTGCCAGCTGGCCTGCGGCCACGCCGGGTCCGCCTTGACCTGCACGGACGGCGAGTACAGCGTCACCGCGGTTTTCTCGCTGCTGCCGAGGATGGAGCAGCCGCCCAGCAGGGTGACCATCGAAGCGGCCAGCAGCAGGCGCGGAAGGGTGGTCGGGCTCATTTGGGTTCGAACTCCTTCGGTGCGTCGCGGCCCAGCAGGTAGCGCGCGGGGTTGTTCTCGAGGCGGTCGCTGACCCGGCGCAGGTCGCGGATCAGGCCGCGCAGTTCGGTCAGCGTCGGGCCCAGCTGGCCAAGGCCATCGTTGGCAAAGCTGTTGATCGCGGCGCGGTTCTCGCCAAGGATCGAATCGGCGTTGCCGGCGGCCGAATCGAGCTTGGCCAGGGTCGTGTCGAGCTTGTCGATGATGCCGGGCAGCTGCTGCACCAGGTTCCTGTCCAGGCGCTCGATGGTGCCGTTGGTGGTCTTCAGCGTGGTGTCCAGGCTGCGGGCGGCATCGCGCGCGCTGAGCAGCAGCGCCTGCGTGCCCTGGTCACGGTCGGCCAGGCCTCCGCTGATCGTCTCCAGGTTGGCCAGCGTGGCATTGATCGAGGCTACATTGCGGTCGCTGAGGATCTGGTCCATGCGCTCGACGATGCGGTTGGCCACGTCGGTGATGTTCTGCAGCGCCGAGGGCGTAGTTGGGATGATCGGTGCCGGATCCTTGTTGACCGTGGTCAGCGCCGGCGACTGCGGCGTGCCGCCGCTGAGCTGGATGATCGACGGGCCGGTCAGGCTGGTGATCGCCAGCTTGGCGCGGGTATCGGTCTTGACCGGCGTGTTGGAGTTCAGGCGGATGCGCGCGACCACCTGGCGCGGGTCGTCCGGCACCAGGTTCAGTTCGGTGATCGAGCCCACCGCGATGCCGTTGTACTGCACCGGGCTGCCCACCGACAGGCCGGTCACCGCTTCGCGGAAGACCACGCGGTACTCCTGCCAGGTGCGGTCGGAGGAGTATTTGGCCGCCCACAGGCCGAAGGCCAGCAGGGCCAGGCCAGTGATCAGGGTGAACGCGCCGATCAGCACGTAGTTGGCTTTGGTTTCCATGGCTCAGGCACTCTCGATCTGTTCGCCACGCGCGGCGCGCGCGCGGGGTCCGTGGAAGTATTCCTGGATCCACGGATGATCCAGTTTCTCGATGTCCGGCAGCGGCGCATTGGCCACCACCCTGCGGTCGGCCAGCACGGCCACGCGGTCGCAGATGGCGTACAGGGTGTCCAGGTCGTGGGTGATCAGGAACACGGTCAGCCCCAGCGCTTCCTGCAGCGTCTTGATCAGGCGGTCGAACGCCGCCGCGCCGATCGGGTCGAGGCCGGCGGTGGGTTCGTCCAGGAACAGCAACGGCGGATCCAGCGCCAGCGCCCGGGCCAGGCCGGCGCGCTTGCGCATGCCGCCGGACAGCTGCGAGGGCAGCTTGTTGATCGCGTCGGCGGGCAGGCCGGCCAGTTTCACTTTCAGCAGCGCCAGTTCGTAGTGCCAGCGCTCGGGCAGTTCGCGGTGGTGTTCCTTCAACGGCACCTGGACGTTCTCACCCACGGTCAGCGACGAGAACAGGGCACCGTCCTGGAACAGCACGCCGGTATTGCGTTCGATGTGCAGGCGGCTCTCGGCGTCGTCGGCACGCGCATCGCGGCCGAGGACTTCGATCTGCCCAGCATCCGGCACACGCAGGCCGAGGATCGAGCGCATCAGCACCGACTTGCCGGTGCCGGAGCCGCCGACCACGCCCAGGATCTCGCCGCGGCGTACGTCCAGATCCAGGTCTTCGTGCACGGTCTGGCTGCCGAAGCGGTTGACCAGGCCACGCACGCGGATGGCCAGTTCGTGGCCCTGGTCGTCGCGCATGTCGATGGATTCGGGTAGGGCGGATGTGCTCATGTCACCAGTCCATGTGCATGAACCACAACGCCGCGAAGGCGTCGATGATGATCACCAGCGAGATGGTCTGCACCACGCTGGAGGTGGTGCGTTCGCCCACCGACTGGGCGGTGCCTTCCACCTTCAGCCCTTCCAGGCAGCCGATCAGGCCGATCACCAGGGCGAATACCGGCGCCTTCGACAGGCCCACCAGCAGGTGCCGCACTTCCATCGTCTCGTGCATGCGCGCGATGTACATCTGCGGCGGGATGTCGAGGTCGAACGCACCGACGGTGATGCCGCCGGCCAGGCCGGCGATCATCGCGATGAAGGTCAGCAAGGGCAGGGTGACCAGCAGGGCGAGCAAGCGTGGCAGCACCAGCAGGTCGACCGGGTCCAGGCCCAGCGTACGCATCGCATCGATCTCCTCCCGTGCCTTCATCGCACCGATCTGCGCGGTGAACGCACTGGCGGTGCGGCCGGCCAGCACGATCGCGGTCAGCAGCACCGCGAACTCGCGCAGGAAGGCGATGTTGACCAGCTCGACCACGTAGATCTCGGCGCCGAAGTCGCGCAGGATGGTCGAGCCGAGGAACGCGATCACCGCACCCACCAGGTAGGACAACAGCGCCACCAGCGGCACCGCATCCAGCCCGACCTGCTCCATCTGATGCACGGTGGCGGTCAGCCGGAAGCGGCGCGGTTCCTTGACCAGCCGGGCCGCCTTGACCAGGTTCTCGCCAAGGAAGCTGCACAGCGCCTTGATATTGTGGCCGGTGGTGTGGACGCTGACGCCCAGCCGTTCCAGCGCGGCCAGCACACCGAAGTCGCGCTTGGGCTTGGGCCGGTCATCGGCCACTTCCTCGATGGTGCATACGAGCGCCTGGTGGTCCGCGCGGAACTGCAGTGCGTCTTCGTGGAGGTCGGCACGATGGGCCACGCGCAGTACCTGCAGCACGCCGGCCGAATCGAGCTGCTCGATGCCGGTGGCATCGATGCCGGTCAGCGCGTCGGGAACGCCGCGCAGGACTTCGGCCGCGGCCAGCGCGGTCTTCAAGGTCCAGGTGCCGGACAGGCGGATCAGGCCCGGGTCGTGGGCATCCTGTTCGAGCTGGGGGGCGTGGTTCGGGGTGACGTGGGCCATTCGGGTCGCAGCATAACCGTTCTGTATCGGGCTTCGCGTCGAACTTGGATGAATTTCTCCGGCGGGCCCCAGCGTAGGTAATACTACGGCGCATGTCCGCAGATGCTCACACGATCCCCACGCCCCAGGCCACCTACGCACAGCGCGTGGCCTTCGTTTCCGAGATCGCCGGACGCCTGCACAGCTATGGCACCACGGCCCAGCGCCTGGAGACGGCGGTGGTTGCCCTGGCCCGCCAGCTCGATCTGGATTGTGAACCGTGGTCGAATCCCACCGGTATCATCCTCAGCTTCAGCGACCCGGCCCAGGCGATCGGCTCCAGCGACATCACCCGCGTGATCCGCCTGGCACCGGGTGAGAACGACCTGCACAAGCTCAGCGTTGCCGACCGCATAGCCGAAGAAGTGTCCAACGGGCGGATGAGCATCGCCCAGGGCCACACGGCGCTGCGCCAACTGGACAAGGATCCGGGCCGGCGCGGCAAGCTGCGCACCATCCTGTCGTTCACCCTCGGCGCGGCGGGCGTGGCCGGCATGTGGAAGCTGCCGTGGCTGGACATCGCCACTGCCGGTGTCATCGGCCTGATGATCGGCCTGCTCGGCATGGTCACCGATCGCCGCCCGGCCACCCGCGAAGCCGCCGAGGCACTGGCCGCGCTGCTGGCCGGCATGGTCGCCACCCTGGTCGCGTCGTTCATTGGTGCGCTCAACCTCAATACGGTGATCATCGCCTCGCTGGTGGTGCTGCTGCCCGGCATGTCGCTGACCAATGCGGTCAATGAGCTGGCCAGCCAGCACTGGGTATCGGGTACCGCGCGCTTTGCCGGCGCGCTGACCACCATCATGAAGCTCAGCGTCGGCGCGATGATCGCGGTGACCCTGGCCGATGTGCTCGGCCTGGATCCGGTGATCCGGGCCGCGCGGCCGCAGGGGCCCTGGGTGGAATGGGGCTCGCTGCTGACCGCCGCATTTGCCTTCGCGATGCTGTTCAAGGCCAATCGCCGCGATTATCCGTGGGTGATTGCCGCCTCGGTGGCCGGTTATGCGATCTCCAAGTTCGGCGGCCATGCCTGGGGCGCACCGGCCGGTATCTTCCTGTCGGCAATGCTGCTGACCGCCGGTGGCAACCTGTTCGGACGCCTGGTCGGGCGTCCGGGCGCGATCATCCGCCTGCCCGGCATCATCATGATGGTGCCCGGCAGCACCAGCCTGCGCGGCGTGCTGACCCTGGTCCAGCAGCAGGACGTGGGCGCCGGCCAGAGCGTGTTCCTTACCGTGCTCAACGTGGTGATGGCACTGGTGGCCGGCCTGCTGTTCGGCAATCTGCTGATGCCCGCCCGCAAGACCCTGTAGAGCCGAGCCCATGCTCGGCTTCGGATATGGATAGCCGAGCGTGGGCTCGGCTCTACAAACAAAAAACGCCGGCTTTCGCCGGCGTTTTTCATTGCATCCCGATCCGGCCTCAGGCCTTCTTGATCAGGAAATCTTCCGGCTTCTTGTTGCCCTTGGCAGTCAGCTCAGCCATCCAGCGCGGCTGCTTGCCACGGCCGGTCCAGGTTTCCTTGGGGTTGGCCGGGTTGCGGTACTTCGGGGCAACCTTGCCCAGCTTGCGGCCGGCGGTCTTCGACGGGGCCTTGGCGGCCGGAGCGGCCTTGCGGGCACGCGTGGCCGGGGCGCTGCCGAACAGTTCTTCGATGGTGTAACCCTCGGTCTTGGCCAGCTTGGTCAGCTGGGCCCGGACCTTGGTGATCGGCCGGCGCTTGGCGACGATGGTCTGCTGCTTCTTGGCGGTACGGATCAGGGCGCCCAGCTCGCGTGCTGACAGGCCGGTCAGGTCAATGCTCATTTACGGTTACTCCGGAAACTAATGTGTGGACGGGACAAGCCAGTCCATGGCGTCGGCGGACAGAATAGAGATGAATTAATCACAGCACAAATGCAGGCAGGACATGCCGTGGCGGCATACCAGCACCGTGGCTGCGATTTTGACCGGATTATGTCCGCTGCAATATTGGGGAAGGCCGCAGGCAGAAAAAAAAGACCGGGGCAGGCCCCGGTCTTTCCACGTCAGCCCTGCAGTCGCTGCAGCAGGGTGGCCTTGTCCAGGCTCTCCGCCTCGCTGGCGCGGCGCGCGCGGTACTCGTAGGTGCCGGCGGCCAGGCCGCGTTCGCTGACCACCACGCGGTGCGGGATGCCGATCAGTTCCATGTCGGCGAACATCGCGCCCGGGCGCAGGCCGCGATCGTCGAGCGCGGCGTCCAGGCCGGCGTCGCGCAGCTCCTGCAGCAGATTGGCTGCAGCGTCAGCCACAGCGGCATCGCCCTTCGGGTTGATCACGCACACCACGACCTGCCACGGCGCCATCGCGTCCGGCCAGATGATGCCGGCATCGTCATGGTTCTGTTCGATCGCGGCAGCCACCACGCGCGAGATACCGATGCCGTAGCAGCCCATCGCCATCACTGCCGCCTTGCCGTTTTCATCCAGCACGGTGGCATCCAGCGCTTCGGCGTACTTGCGGCCGAGCTGGAACACGTGGCCGACTTCGATGCCACGGGCGATCTTCAGTTCACCGCCGTCCACAGCACGATCACCGGCACGCACGTTGCGGACGTCGGCCACTTCCGGTTCCGGCAGGTCGCGGCCCCAGTTGACGCCGGCCAAGTGGAAACCGGCCTCGTTGGCGCCGACGACGAAGTCGGACATTGCCGCCACTTCGCGATCGGCGACCACGCGGATGGCCTTGGCCGGCGCGACCGGGCCGAGGAAGCCTGGCACGCTGCCCAGGTACTCGGCGATTTCCGCCTCGCTGGCGAAGCGCTGCTCGTCCAGCCCGGCCACCTTGGCCAGCTTGATCTCGTTGACCTCATGGTCGCCACGCACCAGCACCAGCACGAACTGCTGTGCCTCGCCTTCGCCGGCGATCAGTGCCACCGACTTCACCGTGCGCTGCAGGTCGATGCCGAGCAGGGCCGCGACGTCCTCGCAGGTCTTCTGGGTGGGGGTATCCACCTTGCGCATTGTTTCGGAGGCGGCCGCACGCGGTGCCGGATCGGCGGCGATCGCCGCCTCCATGTTGGCCGCGTAGTCCGAACCGGTGGAGAACACCAGGGCGTCTTCGCCGGAATCGGCGATCACGTGGAACTCCTGCGAAGCATCGCCGCCGATCGCGCCGGAGTCCGCCTGCACCATGCGGAAGTCCAGGCCGAGGCGGGTGAAGATGCGGCTGTAGGCCGACTTCATGTTCTCGTACTCGCGCACCAGGCACTCATCGTGCAGGTGGAACGAATAGGCGTCCTTCATCAGGAACTCGCGCGCGCGCATCACGCCGAAGCGCGGGCGGATCTCGTCGCGGAACTTGGTCTGAATCTGGTAGAAGTTCACCGGCAGCTGCTTGTAGCTGGACAGCTCGCTGCGCGCGAAGTCGCAGGCGGCTTCTTCGGCGGTCGGGCTGTAGCAGAACACCTGGTCCTTGCGGTCCTTGATCTTCAGCAGCTGCGGGCCGAACTTCTGCCAGCGGCCGGTCTGCTCCCACAGTTCCTTCGGCTGGATGGTCGGGATCTGGAATTCCACCGCGCCGGCCCGGTCCATTTCCTCGCGAACGATGCGCTCGACCTTGCGCAGCACGCGCAGGCCCAGCGGCGACCAGGTGTACAGGCCCGATGCCAGCTTGCGGATCATGCCCGCGCGCAGCATCAGCCGATGGCTGGTCAGCTCGGCGTCGCTGGGGGTTTCCTTGGTGGTGTGCAGGTGGAACTGGGAGAGGCGCATCGTCGGCTTCGGATAACGGCAGAGACGCCTATTCTGCCAGCCCGGCCGGGGGGAGGGGTATCGGCAGGGCTGCGCCCTGCACCCGCCGTAGTGCCGGCCGCTGGCCGGCAACCTCAGAAGCAACAGCCGAAGCAACAGCGGGTTTCCCGTGGGATGGCGGGGTGGGTCCGGTTGCGGGGGACGCCGTGAATCCGTCCATGGATGCTCGGTCGCGCCATCCATGGCGCTCACGCCCCCGCAACCGGACCCGCCCCGCCTTCGACAGTTTCCTGCGAGCTGTCGGAATGGCTCCTGGGGTCAGATCCGTTTTCCGCAGGAAAACGGATCTGACCCCGGATTCAATTCGAGATCCGACAGATTTCATCCACGCATGGCGTGGATCTACCACCGTCACCAGGAACCTGTCGGGGGTGGGGCGGGGGGGGGGGGGGGGGGGGGGGGGGGGGGGGGGGGGGGGGTTGGGGTGGGGGGGGGGGCCCCCGCGCCGCCGCGGGGCCGGCGGGCCCCCCCCCCCCCCCCCCCCCCCCCCCCCCGCCATTCCACGGAATGCCCGCTTTTGACGTTGCCGTTGCTTGCAGCCTCTGCAGGTGCAGGGCGCAGCCCTGCCGATACCCTTAACCGGCCGGTGGGCAGTACGCCTTGATGGCGGCCTCCGCCAATCCCCTCTGTGCGGTGTGCTGCTCCGGGGTCAACGGGGTATCGGCCTTGCCATCACCATCGGTGTCCTGCATCACCTGACCACCGCCGTCCAGCAGGGCCAGGTTGGCCCGGGCCGTGCTGCACTGCTCGGGAACCGGCGCGGCCGGGGTCTCGGCGCTGGCCGCGGCCTGCGGGCTGCGGGCCTGCTCGCGGGTCTCGTACTTCTTGCCCGCCGGTGGGGTCTCCGAGTACTGCGTCACGCCATGGGCGTCCTTCCATTTGTACACGGGACCGGCCACGGCGTTGGCACTGGCCAACAGCAGCAGGCATCCAAGGCAGGACAGGGCACGCATGGCAAACTCCACGGAATGGGCGTAGAACGCCGATTGCAGCATTGGCGCCGAGCACTGGCAAGTCGATTAAACTGGATTCCATGGACCCGATCACACCGCCGCCGCGCTCGCGCACGATTTACCTGTTGCCCAACCTGTTCACCACCGCCGGCCTGTTCTCCGGTTTCTACGCGATCATCGCCGCGGCCAACGGGGATTTCGTCAACGCCAGCATCGCCGTGTTCGTGGCGGCGGTGATGGATGGCCTGGACGGGCGCGTGGCGCGCCTGACCGGTACCAGCAGCGAATTCGGCGTGCAGTACGACTCGCTGGCCGACCTGGTCAGCTTCGGTATGGCCCCGGCGCTGGTGATGTACCACTGGTCGCTGTCGTGGCTGAAGTTCGACGATCCGCTGCTCGGCCGCGTCGGCTGGGCCGTTGCCTTTCTGTATGCGGCCTGCGCGGCGCTGCGCCTGGCCCGCTTCAACACGCAGGTGGCGGTGGTCGACAAGCGCTGGTTCGTCGGCCTGGCCAGCCCGGCCGCAGCGGGCCTGATGATGTCCTTCGTCTGGGCGTTTGCCGACGGCAACCTGGGCTGGGATGGCAACCAGCTGCGCTACGTGGCGCTGGCGGTGACGATCATCGCTGCGCTGCTGATGGTCAGCCGTATCCGTTTCTGGAGCTTCAAGGGCGGCGATGCCAAGGGCACCCGTTCGGATCGCGTGCCGTTCCTGGTGTTGGCACTGGTGCCGGTCGCCATTGCCATTGCGGTGATCGACCTGCCGCGCGTGCTGTTCGCGGTCGGCATCCTGTACGCCTTGTCCGGCCCGGTGATGTGGGCCGTGCAGCGCATGCGCAAGAAGCCCGAGGCCGCGTGAGCCAGGACCTGCCCGTGCTGTGGTCACCGGCCCAGCAGGCCTGGCTGCAGGCCATGGGCTATACCGTCTATCACGACGGCCAGCTGGCCGCCGAGCTGGATGCCGCATTGCAGTTGAGCGTGGCCGAAGCCGAAGCCAGCGTTGCCCCGCCGGAGCCGGTGCGGGCTGCTGTGCCGCCGCGCGACGCCCACGCCGCGCCCGCGACCGCAGTACGCGCGGAACGCCCGGCACCGCCGCGCCGCGAAACGCCGGTCAGTGCCCCGGATACCGTGCCGGCGGCTGAGCGCCCGCTGCCCAGCGGCAACGCACGCCAGCCGGTGGTACGCCTGCCCGATCGCCTGCAGATCGCACTGCTGCGCGCCTCTGGCTGCAACCCGAACGACCCGGCCACCCAGATGCTGATGGACAGCTGGCCGCTGGACCAGCTGCGCCGCGACCCGGCCGCCAAGCGTGCGCTGTGGCCGCAGCTGCGTGCCCTGCGCAAGCGGGGCACGCCGTGAGCGCGGTAACCCGGCCCGGCCCGGTCAGCCTGCGTGCGCTGCGCGAGAGTGACCTCAATGCCGTGATGGCGATCGAGCTGCGGGGCTATCCTTTTCCCTGGACCCGCGGCATCTTCATCGACTGCCTGCGCGCCGGTTATCCCGGCCTGGCGATGGAGCGCGATGGCCTGCTGGTCGGCTATGGCGTGCTCAGCATCGCCGCGGATGAAGCGCACGTGCTCAACATCTGCATCGACCCGCTGGCACAGTCGCGCGGGCTGGGCCGCCAGCTGCTGCGCGCGCTGGTGCAACTGGCCGCCGACCGTGGTGCCCAGCGCGTCTTCCTGGAGGTGCGTCCGTCCAATACGCCGGCGCTGGCGCTGTATCACAGCGAAGGCTTCAACGAGATCGGCCGCCGCCCGCGCTACTACCCGGCCGCACAGGGCCGCGAGGACGCGGTGGTGATGGCGATCGAGCTGGTCGACGGCGACCTGCAGGTGATGCCGCCGCTGTGACGCAGACGGGTTGCCGGCCAGCGGCCAGCACTACCAACGCGCCCATCACGCCAGCCGCAACGCCAGCACGCCACCGACGATGAGCGACGCCGCCAGCCAGCGCGCGCGCGGAATCCGCTCACGCAGCAGGAACACCGAGATCAGCAGCGCGAACAGGATCGAGGATTCGCGCAGCGCCGAAATCATTGCCACCGGCGCCTGGGTCATGGCCCACAATGCCATCGCATAGGAGGCGGTGGTGCCGACGCCACCGGCCAGTCCCAGCGGCCAATGCCGCCGGGCATAGTCCAGCACCGCGCCGCCGCGCGTGTACAACGCCCACAGCGGCAGCGGAATGCCCGACAGCAGGAACAACCACAACGTGTAGCTGAGCGCGCTGCCGGACTGGCGCGCACCCTGCGCATCGACCAGCGTGTAGGTGGCGATCATCGCTGCGGTCAGCAGCGGCAGGCGCAGTTGGCCGCCACGCGCACCCACTGCCATGCACAGGATGCCGGTGCTCACCAGTACCACGCCCAGCCACGCTGCAGCGGGCAATGGTTCACCGAGCAGGGTGCCCGCCACTGCGACCAGGATCGGCGCGCTGCCACGCATCAGCGGGTAGGCCAGGCTCATGTCGACCTGCTGGTAACAGCGTGCGACCAGCCCGTAATAGGTCACCTGCAACAGCACCGATGCGCCCAGCCAGGGCCAGCTGTGCGCGGCGGGAAAAGGCAGGAAGGGCAGGGCGGCGGCCGACAGCAGCGCGGCGCTGCCGGTGACCAGCACGGTGCCGAGGAACTTGTCCGGCCCGCGCTTGACGATCGCATTCCAGCTGGCATGCAGTGCCGCAGCGGCGAGAACCAGCAGGAAGATCGAAAGAGGCATCCGGCGATGATGCCATGCGGGGGAAATGGAAACGCCGGGCATCGCCCGGCGTTTCCCATTCCGCTTGGGTGGGTGCCAACCTCTCCCGCCGTGGTAGGTGCCAACCTTGGTTGGCACGCACCAGAGCGCAGCGTTACAGCTTCGCGCGCTGTTCGCGCAGGCCGGCCAGCTGGGTGTTCCAGTCGGCCAGGCGCACGCGTTCCTGCTCGACCACGGCCGGCGGCACCTTGTCGGTGAACCTGGCCAGCTTGGTCTCGCTCTTTTCCTGCTCGCCTTCTACGCGCTTGATCTCCTTGTCCAGGCGCGCGCGCTCGGCATCGAGATCGACCAGGCCCTCCAGCGGCACCAGCAGCTTCAGCTCGCCCACAATCGCGGCGGCCGCCGGCGGTGCGCTTTCGCCTTCAGCCAGCCACTGGATGCTGTCCAGCTTCAGCAGGAACGACAGCGAAGCGCTGAAGCGTTCGATACGCACGCGGTCCTGTTCCAGGCCGGCCTGCAGGCGCAGCGGCACCAGCTTGGACGGCGCGACGTTCAGCTCACTGCGCACGCGACGCACCGCGCTGATCACCGCCTTCAGCCATTCCACGTCGGCCTCGGCCTGGGCGAAATCGCCTTCGAACTCGGCGGCGGTCGGGTAGGGGCGCAGCGACAGCGTGGTTTCGGCCAGGCCCAGGCGCGGGGCCAGCTGCTGCCACAGCTGTTCGGTGATGAACGGCGTCAGCGGGTGCAGCAGGCGCAGCAGTGCTTCCAGCACGTACAGCAGGGTGTGGCGGGTGCTTTCGGCATCGGCGGCGTCGGCACCGTTCAGGGCCGGCTTGCTCAGTTCCAGGAACCAGTCGCAGAACGCGTTCCACGCAAACTCGTACAGGCACTGCGCCAGCAGGTCGAAGCGGTAGGCGGCGAAATGCCCCTGTGCCTCGGCGGTGGTGGCGGCCAGGCGGGCGAGGATCCAGCGCTCGGCATCGGTGCGCGGCTTGGGCGCGCCGGTGAACGCAGCGCCTTCGGTGTTCATCAGGGCGAAGCGGCTGGCGTTCCACAGCTTGTTGCAGAAGTTCTTGTAGCCCTCGGCGCGGTTCATGTCGAACTTGATGTCGCGGCCGTGGGTGGCCAGCGCGGCGATGGTGAAGCGCAGCGCATCGGCACCGTGGGCAGCAATGCCGTCCGGGAATTCCTTGCGGGTGGCCTTCTCGATCTTCTCGACCATCTTCGGCTGCATCAGGCCGCCGGTGCGCTTGGCAACCAGATCGTCGATGGTGATGCCGTCGATGATGTCCAGCGGGTCGAGCACGTTGCCCTTGCTCTTGGACATCTTCTGGCCCTGGCCGTCGCGGATCAGGCCGGTGAAGTAGACATCCTTGAACGGGATCTTCCCGACCAGGTTGTCGGTGGCCATGATCATGCGCGCCACCCAGAAGAAGATGATGTCGAAGCCGGTGATCAGCACCGACGACGGCAGGTAGCGGTCGAAGCCACGCTCGGCCATGGCCTGCTCGTTCGGCCAGCCCAGGGTGGAGAACGGCCACAGCTGCGAGGAGAACCAGGTCTCCAGCACGTCGCTTTCCTGGTCCAGCACCACGTCGCTGCCCAGGTTGTGCTTTGCCCGCACTTCCTCTTCGCTGCGACCGACGTAGCAGTTGCCGGTGGCGGCATCGAACCACGCCGGGATGCGGTGGCCCCACCACAGCTGGCGGCTGATGCACCAGTCCTGGATGTTGTTCATCCAGTGGCGGTAGGTGTTGATCCAGTTCGGCGGCACGAAGGAAATGCTTCCGTCCTCGACCAGTTCCAGGCCACGCTTGGCCAGGTCGTCCATCTTCACGAACCACTGGTCGGTCAGGTACGGCTCGATCACCTGGCCGGTACGGTCGCCGCGCGGCACCTGCAGCTTGTGCGCCTTGGTCTCGACCAGGATGCCCAGGTCTTCCAGTTCGGCCAGCACCGCCCTGCGCGCTTCATAGCGGTCCAGGCCCTGGAAGCGTTCCGGTGCATTCTCGTTCAGCGCCGCCACCGGGGTGAACAGGTTGATCATCGGCAGGCTGTGGCGCACGCCCACTTCGTAGTCGTTGAAGTCGTGCGCCGGGGTGACCTTGACCACGCCGGTGCCGAACGCACGGTCCACGTAGTCGTCGGCGATCACCGGCACGCGGCGGCCGGTCAGCGGCAGCACCACGCTCTTGCCGATCAGGTGCGCGTAACGCTCGTCTTCCGGGTGCACCATCACCGCGGTATCGCCCAGCAGCGTTTCCGGGCGGGTGGTGGCGACGACCAGGTAGTCGCGGGTTTCGCGCAGGGTTTCCACGCCGTCGGCATCGCGCTCGACGTGCTCGTAGCTCAGGCCTTCGTCCAGCGTGTAGGCGATCGACCACAGGAAGCCGTCTTCCTCGGCGCTCTCCACTTCCAGGTCGGAAATGGCGGTCTTCAGCACCGGGTCCCAGTTCACCAGGCGCTGGCCGCGGTAGATCAGGCCCTGCTCGTACCAGCGCACGAAGGCCTCATTGACCGCCGCCGACGGCTGCGGGTCCATGGTGAAGGTGCTGCGCGACCAGTCGGCGGAGGTGCCAAGGCGACGCATCTGGCGTTCGATGGTGTCGCCGGACTGCTGCTTCCACTCCCAGACCTTGCCGATGAAGCCCTCGCGGCCCAGCAAATCGCGGGTCTCGCCCTTGCCTTCCAGCGCCAGGTTGCGGCTGACCACCATTTCGGTGGCGATGCCGGCGTGGTCGGTACCGACCTGCCACAGCGTGTCGTAGCCGCGCATGCGGTGGTAGCGCACCAGCGCGTCCATCAGGGTCTGCTGGAAGGCGTGGCCCATGTGCAGGGTGCCGGTCACGTTCGGCGGCGGCAGCAGGATGGTGTACGGCTCGCCCGTGCCGGACGGCTTGAAGTGGCCGGCCTTCTCCCAGGCCTCGTAGAGGTCGGTCTCGAAGGACGTCGGGTCGTAGCTGGAGGCGAGTTGGGTCATGCGGGGGAACCAGGAGGTAATCGTTGAAGGATCAGGGCGCGGCGGCGGCCCATCAAGGGGGCCGGGGCGCGGTCACATGTCATGCTTGTTCAGGTCGTAACCGGCGGCCTTGTACTGGCGCCAGCGCTCGCGCAGCGGTTCGCGCGCTTCCGGATCGGCCGGCACCACTTCCAGCACGCGCTCGCACTGGCCCAGCCAGGGCTCGTCGCGCAGGTTGATCACCAGCGGACGCGCTGGTGCCTCGGTGCCGGGTACCGCGATCAGTACCAGGGCCTCTTCCTCGTCCATGTCTTCGCCGGCGATCTGGTGCGGGATGTAGGCGTCGTTGTCGAATGCCCACAACAGCTCGTCCAGCTCCTCGGCCTGGGCCTGGTCACGGGCCAGCACCAGGGTGAACAACCCGGCGTCGTTGGCCTTGCGCGCCAGCTCACAGACCAGGCGCAGCGGCTCGGTCAGGAAGCGGGGCTTGGCGATCAGGTAGAAGTCGGCGCGGGGCATGGCAGGGTCCGGGTCAGGCAGGGGCCCGGCAGTGCCGGGCGAGGCCCCGGCCGGCGTCTGCCGGCCAGGGTCGGGTACGGCATCAGGCGCGGGCGACCTGGTCCAGCAGCCACTGGCTCAGCAGGCCGACCGGGCGGCCGGTGGCCATGCCACGCTTGCCTTCATCGCTGGCCACGCCGGCGATGTCCAGGTGGGCCCAGCGCTGGCCTTCGGTGAAGCGCGACAGGAAGCAGCCGGCGGTGATCGCACCGGCCCAGCGGCCACCGATGTTATAGACGTCGGCGAAGGTCGAATCCAGCATCGGCTGGTACTCGTCCCACAGCGGCAGGCGCCAGGCGCGGTCGAACACATGCTCGCCAGCGGCCAGCAGTTCATTGGCCAGGTCGTCGTGCTTGCTCATCAGGCCGGCGGTCTGGTGGCCGAGGGCGACCATGCAGGCACCGGTCAGGGTGGCCACGTCGACCAGCGCGGCCGGCTCGAAGCGCTGTGCGTAGGTCAGCGCGTCGCACAGGATCAGGCGGCCTTCGGCGTCGGTGTTGCCGACTTCGATGGTCTTGCCCGACATCGAGGTGATCACGTCCGACGGACGATAGGCGTTGCCATCAATGGCGTTTTCCACCGCCGGGACCACCACGACGAGGTTCAGCGGCAGCTTGGCCTTGACCGCAGCGACGAAGGTGCCGATGACGTTGGCGCCACCGCACATGTCGTACTTCATTTCCTCGATGCCGCCCTGGGTCTTCAGGTTGACGCCACCGGTATCGAAGGTGATGCCCTTGCCGACCAGCACGTACGGCTTGGCGTCACCGCCATTGTTCCACTTCAGCACGACCAGGCGCGGGCGGTTGGCCGAGCCACGGGCCACGGCCAGCAGCGAGCCCATGCCCAGCGCTTCCATCTGGTGCTCGTCGAGGATCTCGGCTTCGGCACCGTCGTGCTCGCCGGCGAACTTCACGCCCACGTCGGCCAGATAGGCCGGGGTGCAGTAGTTGGGCGGCAGGTTGCCCAGCTCGCGGGCGAACTCGACACCGGCGGCGATGGCCTGGCCCTGAGCCAGCGCCTGCGCGTCGTCACCGGCGATGGCCAGCTGGGTCAGACCGGCGTCGTCGGCCTTCTTCTTGCCCAGGGTGGCGGTGTAGCGGTAGGCGGCGTGATCGGCGGCGATCACCGCCTGACGGATCGCCCAGGCCGCGTCGCGGTCCTTCACCGCCACTTCGGACAGGGTGAACAGTGCGCTGCGGGCAGCACCGGCCTTCAGCGCGCGCACGGCGTCGCCCACGGCCTTCAGGTACTGCGGCACGCCGAAACGGGCGGCTTCACCGAGGCCGACCACCAGCACGCGCGGGGCGGTCACGCCCGGCAGGTCGTGCAGCAGGGTGGTTGCGCCGGTCTTGCCGGACAGGTCGCCACGCTCGGCCAGGGCCGCCAGGCGGCCACCGCTGGCGGCATCCAGGGCCTGCGCGGCCGGGGTCAGGGTATGGTCGGCATACGCGCCGACCACCAGGCAATCAACGGTGGCGGCGGCCGGAGCAACGTGGTTCAGGGTGAATTCGAGGGCCATTGAGCAGATTCCATTGGCGAGTCCGTACAATCGCAGGCCGTTTACGCCCAGACAGTAGACTGGGCGGCACCGCGAACGAACCCCAGAGTTTAAACCACCGCCCCATGCTGAAGCTCGACCGATACCTGCTGGGCGATTTCGTCCAGAGTTTCCTGGCTACCCTGATCGTCCTGCTGGTGGTCAGCGTGGGCGGCGTGCTGGTGGACATCCTCGGCAACATCGCCGACGGACGCCTGCCGGCCAAGCTGCTGTTCTCCCAGCTGGGCCTGCAGTTCATCGCCTACCTGCCGCTGATCCTGCCGCTGGCCCTGATGCTGGGCCTGCTGCTGGCCGTGGCGCGGCTGTACCGCGACTCGGAAATGGCGGTCATCACCGCCATTGGTGTTGGCCCCAAGCGACTGCTGCGACCGCTGCTGATGCTGGTGGTGCCGGTGGTGCTGCTGGTCGGCGCCTGCTCGCTGTGGCTGGGCCCGTGGGCAGGCCGGGTGGCCGAGCAGATGATCATCGAGGCCAACCGCAGCGTGCTGATGGCCGGCCTGGAGCCGGGCCGGTTCACGCCGCTGCCCAATGGCGGCGTGGTCTACCTGTCCTCGATCTCGCCTGACGGCACCGAGCTGGGCAAGGTGTTCCTGCAGCGGCAGAAGGACGATCGCCTGGAAGTGGTGTCGGCCAACAGTGGCCGCATGTACTTCGAGGGCACCCGCCAGCGTTTCCTGGAGCTGGATGATGGCCACCAGGTGGAAGGCCCGGTGGCCGCTGGGCTGGATTACCGGCTGGCGACCTTCGCCCGCAACGACGTGGCCCTGCCCGATGGCGCACAGACCCGCACCGAGGACGACCCGGAACTGATGCCGACCCTGCAGCTGATCGGTGATGCACGGCCGCAGGCGCAGGCGCAGCTGCATCGCCGGCTGGCACCGCCGCTGATCGCGCTGGCGTTCGCCCTGCTGACCGTGCCGTTGGGCCGCAGCTCGCCGCGCCAGCAGCGCTACGGGCGCATGATGCTGGCCCTGCTGGCCTACATGGTGGGCACCAACCTGATGTTCATCGGCAGCGGCTGGATTGCCAACGGCAAGATTCCGCCCGCGCTCGGCCTGTGGTGGTTGACCCTGCCGCTGCTGGCGCTGGCGATCTGGATGTATGTACGTGATGGCCGCCTGGGCCGTCCGAAGGGAGCCCGCGCATGAGGCTGCGCCCGATGCGTTTCGACCTGTACCTGGGCCGGTCGGTGTTCACCACCGTGCTGCTGACCTGGGCGGTGCTGGTGGGCCTGGACGTGGTGATGGCCTTCTCCGGCGAGTTCAAGGACATCGGCAAGAACGGCTACACCCTGGGGCATGCCGCCGCGTGGGTGCTGTACACGGTGCCGCGCCGCGCCTACACCATGTTCCCGACCGCCGCAGTGATCGGCGCACTGATGGGCTTGGGCCAGCTGGCCGCGACCTCGGAGCTGACCGCGCTGCGTGCACTGGGCCTGTCGCGCAAGCGCCTGAGCGTTTCGGTGGCGATTGCGCTTTCGCTGCTGACCGCGGTGATGGTGCTCAGCGCCGAGACGCTGGGCCCGTGGGGCCAGGACCGTGCCGATGCGCTGAAATCCAGCGCCAAATGGGGGCGGGATATTGCCACTACCCGTTACTCGGGGCTGTGGGCACGCGAAGGCGACACCTTCCTCAATGCGCAGAGCGGCGAGGAGCAGCTGGTGGGCGACAAGGGCACGCGGCTGATCCTGCGTGATGTGCGCCTGTACCGGGTCGCCGAAGATGGCAAGATCGCCTCGTTGACCCACGCCGCCACCGCCGAGCACGACAAGGACGGCTGGGTGTTGACCGGCGTGCGCCGCGACACCTTTGGCGAGCGCTCGGCAACCCGTCAGGAAGTGGCACGAGAACCCTGGAACTCGAAGTTGGACCCGGCCGCGCTGGCGACCGGTATCGCCAAGCCGCGCAACCTCAGCGTGTCCGAGCTGAGCACCAGCATTGCCTACCGCGAACGCAACGGGCTGGACGCGCGCGATTTCGAGGATGTGTACTGGAGCCGCTGGTTCTATCCGGTGAACGTGCTGGCCCTGTGCCTGGCGGCGGTGCCGTTCGCGTTCGGATCGCTGCGCAGCGGCGGCATGGGCAAGCGCTTGTTCCTGGGCATCCTGTTCGCATTGGGCTTCTGGCTGCTGCAGCTGTTCTTCGGCCGCATGGCCGGCGCGCTGAAGTTCGACTACCGCATTGCCTACGCGTTGCCGCCGATCGTGATGCTGGCGGTGTCCGGACTGCTGTTCCGGCGCAAGTCGGGCTGATTCTGATTGTTGTAGAGCCGAGCCTGTGCTCGGCTGTCACGTACAGTGCGGAAAGCAGCCGAGCACGGGCTCGGCTCTACAGACAGCGCCTTACCGTTTCGGCATCCGCACCATGCAGGTGGCGCTGGCGCGGTCGTGCCAGGTCAGGCGTTGGCGGTCGACCCACGCCCACCAGAATCCCAGTCCGCCCAGCAGCAGGGACAGCGTGCCTACCGCAAAGCGCAGCCACAACTGCCCGCGCCGCAACGGCGTGCCATCGATTGATTGCACTTTCAGCCGCCACGGGCGCATGCCCAGGGTCTGTCCGCCGCGGCGCCAGCTGGCCGTGGCATACCACCCCGTGACCGCCCAGCACACCGCCCACAGCAGCCACTGCCAGGCGCTGAACGGCGCGATGTTCTCGCGCTGTGCGTGGCCGCTGAAGGTGTAGGCGAGGGTGAACAGCGTGCCGGCCAGCATCCAGAGCGCCAGCACCGGCAGTGCGTCGTAGGCCATCGCCAGCACGCGCCACAGCAGCAATGCGCGCGGATGGAGCATTTCGGTAGCGGCCGCAGGGGCCGTGTCGGTGGCAGGGCGGGACATGCGCCGAGCATACGCAAAGCTGGCCGTGCCCGCAGTGGCCCTCGTATCCTGCACGCATGGCCCTTGTCTCCACCCCCGCCGAACGCCGCCAGCTGGTCCAGCAACTGCCCGAGCTTCGCGCCGACGACAGCGTGCGCATCCAGCGCTTCCTCGATGCGATCTGGGCCGAGAACGGCCTGGCCCGCGCCACGCTCGACAGCTACCGGCGTGACCTCGAAGGGTTGGCGCGCTGGATGGATGGACGCGACGGTGGCCTGGCCGGCATCGAGCGTCCCGGACTGTTCGAGTATCTGGCCTGGCGCACCCGGCATGGCTGGTCGCCGCGCAGCAATGCGCGCCTGCTGTCGGCGTTGCGGGCGTTCTTCGCCGATGCGGTCCGCCGTGGCGAACGCAGCGAGGACCCGAGTGCGCTGCTGGATCCACCGAAGCTGCCACGGTTGTTGCCCAAGGCGCTGGCCGAGAGCCAGATCGATGCGCTGCTGGCGGCCCCGGACATCGACAGCCCACTGGGCCTGCGCGATCGCGCCATGCTGGAACTGATGTATGCCGCCGGCCTGCGCGTGAGCGAGCTGGTGTTGCTGCCGGCCACGGCGATCAACCTGCGCCAGGGCGTGCTGCGGGTCACCGGCAAGGGCAGCAAGGAACGGCTGGTGCCGCTGGGCGAGGAATCCCAGCACTGGCTGGAGCGTTACCTGCAGCAGTCGCGCCCGCAGCTGGTCGGCAAGGGCAAGGTGCATGCCCTGGCGGATGGGCAGACCCCGTTGTTCGTCGAACCGACGCTGCATGCGCTGACCCGGCAGGCGTTCTGGCATCTGGTCAAGCGCCACGCCCAGGTGGCCGGCATCGATCCGGCGCGGATCAGCCCGCATGGCCTGCGGCACAGCTTCGCCACCCATCTGCTCAACCGCGGTGCCGATCTGCGCGCGCTGCAGATGCTGCTTGGCCACAGTTCCTTGTCGACCACCCAGATCTATACCCTGGTCGCGCGCGAGCACCTGCAGAAGCTGCACGCCCGCCACCATCCGCGTGGCTGAGCGCCGGGCTGAATCGCTGCCCGGGGCGCTGCCGGCCGTCGCCGCCCGGTCGCGGTGGCTGTGTCAGAATCCGGGGTCTTCTTCTGTCGCGGACCGCTCCATGCTCCGATTTGCCATCGCCGCCGTGTTCGGTGCGCTCAGCCTGACCGCCTGCGCCCAGCCGGCTCCACCGGCCGCCAAGGCACCCGCCGCCGCTGCGGCCAAGGCCAGTCCGGCTGCGAATGCGCCCGCCGACCAGGCGGTACGCGCCGCACTGGCCGCGTTGAACCCCGGTTTCCAGGTGGACTACATTGGCGCCGCGCCGTTCCCCGGCTTCCGCGAGGTCGTCGTTTCAGGCCAGCTTCTGTATGTGTCCGATGACGGCCGCTATCTGTTCCAGTCTCAGCCCTACGACACCCGCGCCAAGGGCCCGGCCAACAGCGAAGGCCTGCTCGGCTATCGCCGCGGCCTGCTGGCCAAGGCCAACCACGGCGATCGCATCGTGTTCGCCGCGCCGAACGCCAAGTACACCATCAGCGTGTTCACCGACATCGAGTGCGGTTACTGCCGCAAGCTGCACCAGGACATCGCCGAGCTCAACCGCAACGGCATCACCGTCGAGTACCTGGCGTTCCCGCGCATGGGCCTGGGCAGCAAGGACTACACCGACATGATTTCGGTCTGGTGTGCAGCGGATCGTCGCCAGGCGCTGACCAACGCCAAGCGCGGCGGCAACGTTCCCGCCAGGAACTGCACCAATCCGGTGGCGATGCAGTACGCGCTGGGCCAGCAGCTGGGCGTGAACGGCACGCCGGCGATTTTCGCGCCGGACGGTACCCAGCTGGGCGGTTACCTGCCGCCGGCGCAGCTGCGCGCGGCGCTGGAAAAGCTGTCGGCCAAGCGCTGATCGCCGTTGACCTTTTCCTGTAGAGCCGAGCCCATGCTCGGCTGCGCAACCATCAGCCGAGCATGGGCTCGGCGCTACAGATCAGAGGCCGGGGGCGCAAAATGCGCCCCCGGCTTTTCCCTTATTTCAGGCCATCACTGACCGCCTTGGTCAGCGTGCCCTGCGCATCGTCACCGCTGAACTCCCAGACGAACGCGCCGCCCAGGCCCTGGGTCTTCACGTAACCCATCTTGCGGGTGATGTTGGCCGGGGTGTCGAAGCTCCACAGCGTGCTGCCGTTGTAGATCCAGGTGGCACCGGCGGTGTTGTCGGTGTAGCCCGGCCACGCCAGGTTCTTCAGCACCTTCCAGTCCTCGATGCCGGCTTCATACGTGCCCGGGGCGGCACCGGTGGCGGTCTGGTACAGGCCGTTGTTGGCATTGGCCACGCCGGTCCAGCCACGCCCGTAGTAGCCGATGCCCAGGTTGAGCTTGGCGGCGGGCACGCCACGGCTGATGAAGGCCTCGATGGCGTCGTTGCTGTTGTACAGCTTCTGGTCGCCGGTGGACGGATCATTCGGCGAATCGAACAGTGCCGACTGGTGATTGGTCCTCGCATCCCACGCGCCGTGGAAGTCGTAGGTCATCACGTTGATGTAGTCCAGGTACGGGTGGTACGCCGCCGGATCGGTGACGCGGATCTTGTCGATGCCGGCACCCACCGCCACCGTCAGCAACAGGCCCGGACGCACCGCATCGAGCTGGCGGCGGAACTCGGCCATCAGCGCGGTGAAGTTGGCGTTGTCTTCCGGCTTGCCGCATTCGATGCCGCAGGCCACCGGGTACTCCCAGTCGATGTCGATGCCGTCGAACACGCCCAGCGCCGCACCGGCGCCGCCCGCACCGTCGGTCACCGGCAGGTTGCCCTTGATGTAGGCGTCGATGCACGAGGCAACGAAGGCCTGGCGGTTTTCCGGGCGCGCCGCGCTGGAGAAGCCGCGCGACCAGGTCCAGCCACCCAGCGAGATCAGTACCTTCAGGTTCGGGTACTTGGCCTTGAGCTGCTTGAGCTGGTTCCAGTTGCCGCGCAGCGGCTGGTCCCAGGTATCGGCGCTGCCGCTGACACTCTCGGCGGCACTGAAGGCCTTGGTGTAGTCGGCGAAGGCATCGCCACCGGCACCGCTGTTCGGGTCCGACGGCTGGGTGATGCCGACTTCGCAGCGGTTGTTGCGCACGTTGCCGAACGCGTAATTGATGTGGGTCAGGCGCGCGGCCGAGCCGCTGCTGTCGATGTTCTTGACCCGGTAGTTGCGGCCGTAGATGCCCCACTGGGTGAAGTAACCGATGACCCGCTTGCCGGTGGTGCCGCCGTCACCGGCCAGCGTGGTGGCGCTGATCTCGGTGCCCTGCGCCGACGCGTTGCCGGCATTGTCGCGCGCCCGCACGCGGTAACGGTAGGTGGTCGATGCGGTCAGCCCGCCATCGACGTAGCTGGCACTGGACGGCGAACCGACCAGGCTGCCGTTGCGGTACACGTCATAGCCGGCCAGGCCACTGCCGCCGGTGTTGTCGGTGGACGGGCTCCAGCTGAGCGCGATGCTGTTGGCGGTGCGCGTACCGGCCGCCAACCCGCCGGGTACGCTCGGTGCGGTGGTGTCGCCGCTGGCGGCGTTGACGGTGATGGTGATCGTCGCCGTGCTGGCGGTGGCATTGTTGTTGTCAGTGGCCACCGCGCGCAGGGTATGGCTGCCGGCGCTGGCGTTGGTCCAGCTGGCTGCATACGGCGCACTGGTGGCCACGCCGAGCGTGCTGCCGTCGCGGAAGAATTCGACCTTGGCGACACTGCCGTCCGGATCGCTGGCGGTGGCGGTCACGTTGACCGTGCTGCCGGCGCTGAAGGTGGCGCCGTTGGCCGGCGAGGTCAGGCTGACCACCGGCGGCTGGTTGGTGCCGCTGCCATCGCAGGCACCGAGGTTGGTGTAGTAGGGCGCACCGGCCGGATGGTCCGGCGGCGCGTTCCAGATGTCCTGGTTCGCCCGATAGAGGACGCCTCCTTTCTGCAGGGTATCTCCGGCCCGGTAGATCTTGGCCTGGTCCCACTGGGCCACGCCGGCACAGCTGGCGGCCTGGGCCAGGCCGGGCAGGGCGGCGCTGCCGGCGGCCAGGGCAAGCAGCCAGGCCAGGTGGCGGGGACGACAGCTTCGGGTCGAACGTTCGGCACTGCGCACAATCGGGTCGTACATGGGTGAGTCTCCGATCAAAGGGCGCGCGGGCCCCGATGGCGCCGCGCGTGACGCAGGTCCGGGCATCGCCCGGGAAGGCGACGGAGGGGCCGGACGGAGGCACCTGGGAGGCCGGGGAGAGAGTCCGGCACCAGGTGGGGACAACGTTGTCATCAATTGCGTGGTCAATCCGTGAGCAAGCGCATGGTTCGAGGATTTGGGCGGAAAGCGGCGCTGGCGCGCGGTCGGCGGCCAGCGGCGGGGCCCCTCGTGGCTGGGACTTGCTGCGAACAGCGGATTTCCGGGGATTGGCCGGGCGGGTGGGCTGCGCAGGGGACGCCGTGAATACGTCCCTGTAGGCTCGGGCGCGCCATCCATGGCGCTTACGCCCCTGCGCAGCCCACCCGCCCGGCCACGGACAGATTCCTGCGCGGCCAGCCACGGAAGACAGAACAAGAAATCAAAGGCAGAAGCCGGTCGCTTCGCTCTCCAATACCTGACTTCTGAGATTTTCCTGGTTGTCGGCCAGCGGCCGGCACTACCGGGGAGCATCCACGCATGGCGTGGATCTACCGCAGATCGCGGAAATCTGTCGGGGGCGGGGTGGTGGGGGCCAGCAGGACCGTTGGCGCCATGGATGGCGCCATCGAGCCCCCATGGGTGAGGGCGCTTTGTTTGCGAAGCACTGCTTCGCAAGCGCCCGAACGCCCAGCCGCCAGCGGCTGGGCCGGACCGCGGAGCGGGGTTTACGGCGTGTCCTGCTGGCCCCCACCCCCCCGCCATCCCACGGGAACCCCGCTTTTGCTTGGGCCGTTGCCGTTGCTTCGGCCCTGGCCTCGGCGGGTGCCGGGCGCCGCCCGGCCAAAGCCATCCCCCTGCTTCCGGTACAATGTCGGGCCCGTTTCCCAACTACGGTTCCCCGGACATGATGGTCCTCGAGGGCGCGCCCGCCCTGTCGCCGTTCCGCCGCGAACGTCTTGAATCCCGCCTGCAGTCCATCGCTCCCTCCCTGCGCATCAGCGGTGCCTGGCACGTCTACTTCGTGCAGCCCGAAGGCAGCGCCGCCCCCGACCTGACCACGCTGTGCCGCATCCTCGAAGCGGCGCCGCAGGCCGAAGCCGTGGCCGACGGCGCGGTCAGCCGCATCGTGGTGCCGCGCCTGGGCACGCTGTCGCCCTGGTCGAGCAAGGCCACCGAACTGGTCCGCGGTGCCGGCCAGCCGGTCAGCCGGGTCGAGCGTGGCCTGCGTATCGATGTGCAGGGCTGGCCGGCTGATGCCGCCGTGCAGCAGGCGCTGGTCAAGGCGCTGCACGACCCGATGACGCAGTCGGTGCTGGAGACCGTGGAGCAGGGCCAGGCGCTGTTCTCGGCGCCGGCCCGTGGCGAGCTGGAACGCGTGCCGGTGGACCAGCTGGAGGCCGCCAACCAGCGCCTCGGCCTGGCCATGGCCCAGGACGAGATCGACTACCTGCGTGAACGCTTCACCGCGCTGGGCCGCTCGCCGTCGGACGTGGAACTGATGATGTTCGCGCAGGCCAATTCCGAGCACTGCCGCCACAAGATCTTCAACGCCAGCTGGACCATCGATGGCCAGGAACAGGACCGCTCGCTGTTCCGGATGATCAAGAACACCCACCAGCAGACCCCGCAGCACACGCTCAGCGCGTACAGCGACAACGCTGCAGTGATCGAAGGCCATCCGGCGTCGCGCTACCGTCCCGATCCGGCCAGTGGCGAATACCGCCGCGAAGCGCAGGTGCCCAGTGCCTTCCAGATCAAGGTGGAAACCCACAACCACCCGACCGCGATCGCACCGTTCCCGGGCGCTTCGACCGGCGCGGGTGGCGAGATCCGCGACGAAGGCGCGACCGGCCGTGGCGGCAAGCCGAAGGCGGGCCTGACCGGCTTCTCGGTCTCGCACCTGCGCATTCCGGAATTGCCGCAGCCGTGGGAGGCGCCGCGCGCGCTGAACCCGCGCATGGCACCGGCGCTGGAAATCATGACCGACGGCCCGCTCGGCGGCGCCGCGTTCAACAACGAGTTCGGCCGCCCGAACCTGCTCGGCTACTTCCGCAGCTTCGAGCTGCCGGAAGGCGCCGACCTGGTGCGCGCCTACGACAAGCCGATCATGCTGGCCGGTGGCCTCGGCGCGATCGATCGCGTGCAGGTCGACAAGATCCCGCTGCAGGCCGGTGATGCGGTGATCGTGCTGGGTGGCCCGGCGATGCTGATCGGCCTGGGCGGCGGTGCGGCCAGTTCGGTGGCCTCCGGTGAAAGCGCCGAGGACCTGGACTTCGCCAGCGTGCAGCGCGACAACCCGGAAATGGAGCGCCGCTGCCAGGAGGTCATCGACCGCTGCGTGGCGATGGGCGCCAACAACCCGATCAAGTTCTTCCACGACGTCGGCGCCGGTGGCCTGTCCAACGCCATCCCCGAACTGCTGCACGACTCGAACGTCGGTGGTGTCATCGACCTGGGCAAGGTGCCCACCGATGATCCGTCGCTGTCACCGATGCAGCTGTGGTGCAACGAGTCGCAGGAACGCTACGTGCTGGGCGTGGCCCAGGAGCGCCTGGCCGAGTTCGCCGCGCTGTGCGCCCGCGAACGCTGCCCCTTCGCGGCCGTCGGCGTGGCCACCGCTGAAGAGCATCTGGTGGTGGCTTACGGCGCCGTGCCGGGCCACACCCCGGCTGATGCACCGATCGACCTGCCGATGGACGTGCTGTTCGGCAAGCCGCCGAAGATGCACCGCGATACCGCGCACCCGCCGGCACCGCGCTGGCCGGCGCTGAAGACCGGTGGCCTGGACCTGCAGGAAGCCGGCCTGCGCGTGCTCGCGCACCCGACCGTCGCTTCGAAGAACTTCCTGGTCACCATTGGTGACCGCAGCGTCGGCGGCCTGACCGCGCGCGAACAGATGGTCGGCCCGTGGCAGCTGCCGGTGGCCGACGTGGCGATCACCCTGGCCGACTTCGACGGCGTAGCCGGTGAGGCGATGTCGATCGGCGAGCGCACCCCGCTGGCCCTGCTCGATGCCGCTGCTTCGGCACGCATGGCGGTGGGCGAAGCGCTGACCAACCTGTGCGCGGCCCCGGTCGATGCGCTGGATGAGATCAAGCTGTCGGCGAACTGGATGGCCGCGGCCGGTCACCCGGGCGAAGACGCGCTGCTGTACGACGCGGTGAAGGCGGTGGGCATGGAACTCTGCCCGCAGCTGGACATCAGCATCCCGGTGGGCAAGGACTCGCTGTCGATGCAGGCGCAGTGGCACGACCAGGGCGAAGCGCACAAGAGCGTGTCGCCGGTGTCGCTGGTGATCTCGGCGTTCGCGCCGGTCGCCGACGTGCGCCAGCAGCTGACCCCGCTGCTCGACCGGGAGGTGGACAGCGAGCTGTGGCTGATCGGCCTCGGTGCTGGCAAGCAGCGCCTGGGCGGTTCGATCCTGGCCCAGGTGCATGCCGACCACGGCGATCTGCCGGCCTTCGCCGGCGCCGCCCCGGACCTGGACGATCCGCAGCGCCTGCGGGGTTTCTTCGAACTGATCCGCGATGCACGCCAGTCCGGCCTGCTGCTGGCCTACCACGACCGCAGCGACGGTGGTGCCTTCGCCGCGCTGTGCGAAATGGCGTTTACCTCGCGCCTGGGCCTGGACATCACCCTCGATGCCTGGGGCGATGATCCGTTCCGCAGCCTGTTCAACGAAGAACTGGGCGCGGTGGTGCAGATCGCGCGCGAAGACCGTGCCGCGTTTGCCGACCTGGTTGAACGCCATGCATTGACCGAATGCGCGCAGCGCATCGCCAAGCCAACCACCGCACCGGTGGTGCGCGTGTCGCTGGGCGGCGAGAACCTGGCCGAGTGGCGCTGGGAGGCCTTGTTCGACGCCTGGTGGTCGGTCACCCACGCGATGCAGAAGCGCCGCGACAACCCGGCCAACGCCGATGCCGAGCGCGAGGTCGCGCGTGCCTTCAACGCACCGGGCCTGAAGCCGAAGCTCAGCTTCGACCTCAACGAAGACGTGGCCGCACCGTTCATCAGCACCGGAGCGCGTCCGCGCGTGGCGGTGCTGCGCGAGCAGGGCGTCAACGGCCAGATCGAAATGGCCAATGCCTTCGAACGCGCCGGCTTCCGCGCCTTCGACGTGCACATGAGCGACCTGATTGAAGGCCGCGTGGCCCTGCAGGATTTCACCGGCCTGGTGGCCTGTGGTGGCTTCAGCTATGGCGACGTGCTCGGTGCCGGCCGTGGCTGGGCCACCTCGATCCTGGAGCGCAGCGCACTGCGTGATGCCTTCGCCGCGTTCTTCGCGCGCGAAGACAGCTTCGCGCTGGGCGTATGCAACGGCTGCCAGATGATGAGCCAGCTGAAGAACATCATTCCGGGTGCCGAGCACTGGCCGCAGTTCCGCCGCAATGCCAGCGAGCAGTTCGAAGCCCGTACCGCGCTGCTGGAAGTGGTGGAATCGCCGTCGATCCTGCTGCGTGGCATGGCCGGCTCGCGCCTGCCGGTGGCGGTGGCGCATGGTGAGGGCCAGGCCGTGTTCGACAATGCCGTCGACCAGGCTGCTGCACGTGTCTCGCTGCGCTACATCGATGGCAATGGCAAGGTGGCCAGCCAGTACCCGCTGAACCCGAACGGTTCGCCGGACGGCATCACCGGCCTGACCAGCAGCGACGGCCGCGTCACCATCATGATGCCGCACCCGGAACGTACCCCGCGCGCGCTCAACCTGAGCTGGGCACCGGCGGAATGGCAGGGTGATTCGCCGTGGATGCGCATGTTCCGCAACGCGCGGGTGTGGTGCGGCTGATCGCATCGTTCCGCGCAGGCCGCAATGCCACCGCGTATGGAAAAACCCGCCGCTTCGTCGGCGGGTTTTTCTTTGCACGCGTGAAACCCTTGTCGCGCCCGCTAGTTACATCGGTTTTCATGCGCCAGCGGTCCGTCACGTGTACCTAACAAAATACTTTTATAAACACGCGAAATTGTGAAATGCTTCACGGCAATAGCATTTGTCGTGTCAAAGTCTTGACGATCTGCAAAGTTGCCGTTAACACTTGAACCCCGTTTCAGAACCATTCATTCCGCAGTAACCGCTCGGCGTACGCGCTCGGTTTTCTGTCGCTGCGCGCCGTTCGGCAATACCCCGCAGTAAATCACGCGAAAAAACGCCCCCAGGGGACGTTGGGCCAGAAGGCCCGGCGGTGGCGTTGCTTTGCCCAAAACCAGTCCAATCAGGAGCCGTACCGATGAATCGGATTTATCGCAAGGTCTGGAACAAAGCATTGGGTCAGTTGGTGGTGGCCTCGGAACTGGCCTCCTCCGACAGCAGCGGTGGTGTTGTCGACCAGCGCCGCGATACGACATCGGCCACGCCCGCGCTGTTGGCGGTGGCACTGGGCCTGGTATTGGGATTGGGCATGAGCGGTTCCGCCATTGCGCAGTCGGTGCAGATCGGCGGCAGCGCCACCTGCGTGGCATTCAGCGGCAAGCTGCTGGAAAAATGCCTGGTGGAAGGCTCCGCCAGTGCCAAGGGCAGCAACGCGGTGGCGATCGGCAGCAACAGCAGCGCCACTGCCGCCAACAGCGTGGCGTTGGGCGCTGGCTCCAAAGCAGCGCGGGCCAACACCGTGTCCGTTGGCGATGCCGGCAAGGAACGGCAGATCACCAACGTGGCTGCAGGCACCCAGGCCACCGATGCGGTGAACAAGTCACAGCTGGATGCGCAGGCGCGCGCCACGCAGGCCGCGCTGGCGGACGTCGCCGCAGATGGAAGCCGCTATTTCAAGGCCGATGGCGCAGGTGATGACAGCGACGCGGCGAAGATCGACGGGCAGGGCGCGGTTGCAGCGGGCGCCGGTGCGCAGTCGTTGGCCAATGCCACCACCGCCATCGGTACCCAGGCGATTGCCGCCGGCCTGGGCGCCAGCGCGTTCGGCCAGGGCGCATTGGCAATCGGTGACGCCAGCGTGGTGGTCGGGCAGAGTGCTGCCGCGTTCGGTCTTGGTGACACCGCCGTCGGCGCCAGTGCCTATGCCGCAAGCGAGAATGGCGCGGCCACCGCCCTGGGCGCGCTGTCCGAAGCCACTGCCGATGGCGCCACTGCCGTGGGTGGCGGTGCCGTGGCGATGGGCCCGGGCAGTACCGCACTGGGCCGCGGCGCCACCGCCGCCAATGAAGCATCGATCGCGGTGGGTGCGTTCAGCACCGCCGTGGGTGAGTACAGCGCCGCGCTGGGGTCAAACTCGGCGGCGGTTGCCACCGGCAGCGTGGCGCTCGGCGCCGGCTCGCTGGCCGACCGTGTCGACACCGTGTCGGTCGGCGCCGCCGAATATGGCCTGACCCGGCAGATCACCAGCGTCGCGGCGGGTACTGAAGATACCGACGCGGTCAATGTCGGCCAGTTGAAGGACGTGGCTGCCGTGGCCGATGCCACCGCCAAGCACTTCCAGGCCACGGGCAGCCGCAACAGCGATGCGGGCGCGCTGGCCGAAGGTGACGAGGCACTGGCGGCCGGCGAGGCGGCCAACGCCATCGGCAATGGCACCACCGCCGTGGGTGCCGGTGCCACGGCCGTTGCGCAGAACGCCACCGCCGTCGGCAACAACGCGCTGGCGTCGGGCCAGAACAGCGCCGCGTTCGGCAACAACGCACAGGCGAACGGCCCGGGCAGCGTCGCCGTCGGTGGTGCTGCGGTGGATGCCGATGGCAATCCGCTGATCACCAGTGGTGGCGTGCCGGTCGAAACCGGCGCCACCAGCGCAGGCGTCGGTGGCACTGCAGTCGGTGCCAGTGCCGAAGCCAGTGGATTTGCGGCGTCGTCCTACGGCGTTGGCGCGTATGCCGCCGGTGCGCAGTCGTCCGCATTCGGTGCGGTCGCCAATGCCATCGGTGACTACTCCACCGCACTGGGTACGCAGAGCACCGCCACCGGTACCAGCAGCGTCGCCATCGGTGGCCCGGCCGACCTGATTCCGGGCCTGGGCTTCTTCGTGCAGACCCAGGCCAGCGGCGAAGCGGCGACGGCCGTCGGCGCCGGTGCCATCGCCAGCGGTGATCGTGCGGTGGCCAACGGCAGCCTGACCGAAGCGTCCGGTGCGGAATCCACCGCCGTCGGCTACTTCGCCTATGCCCCGGGTGAGAATGCCAGCGCGCTCGGTGCGCAGACCTGGGCCAGCGGCGCGCAGAGTACCGCCGTCGGTTATTACGCTACCGCACGCGGTGCCAACAGCGTTGCACTGGGTGCGAATTCCGAGGCCGTCCGTGCCAACAGCGTAGCGGTCGGCAGCGCCGGCAACGAACGGCAGATCACCAGCGTTGCCGCGGGCAGTGAAGCCACCGATGCGGTCAATCTGGCCCAGTTGAAGGGCGTCGCTGCCGTGGCTGATGCCACCGCCAAGCACTTCCAGGCCACCGGCAGCAGCAACAGCGAGGCCGGTGCGCTGGCCGAAGGCGAAGACGCGCTGGCCGCCGGCGAGGCGGCCAACGCGATCGGCAATGGCAGCAGTGCACTGGGAGCGGGCGCCGTTGCCATCGCGCAGAGCGCCACTGCCGTCGGCAGCAATGCGCTGGCTTCGGGGCAGGGCAGCGCGGCCTTCGGCGCGGCGGCCACCGCCAGTGGCAGCAACGCCACCGCCCTGGGAACGCAGAGCAGCGCCACCGGCGCCGGCAGCGTCGCCATCGGTGGCCCGGCCGACATCGTGCCGGGCATGGGCCTGTATGTGCAGACGCGGGCCAGCGGTGTGTCCTCCACCGCGGTAGGCGGCGGTGCGGTCGCCAGTGGTGACCGCTCGTTGGCCAACGGCAGCTTCACCGAAGCGGTGGGCGCGGAATCCACCGCGCTGGGTTACTTCGCTTATGCCGCAGGCGACAACGCCAGTGCACTGGGCGCGCAGACCTGGGCCATCGGCAAGGACAGCACGGCCATCGGTTACTACGCCACCGCTGGCGCCGAAAACAGTGTCGCGCTGGGCGCCTATTCGGGCTCCAATCGGGCCAATACGGTGGCCGTGGGCACCAATGGCAATGAACGCCAGATCGTCAGCGTGGCCGCGGGTACGCAGGCGACGGATGCAGTGAACAAGGCGCAGCTGGACGCTGTGGCAAGCACCGCCGACGGCACCGCGCGCTTCTTCCAGGCACAGCCCGAAGCGGGCAGTGATGCCGGTGCGTTCGCCGAGGGCGAAGGCGCGGTCGCGGCCGGTTCGTCGAGCAATGCGATTGGCGCCGGCGCGGTTGCACATGGCGCTGCCGCGTCGGCGATCGGTGATGACAGCGTGGCGGTGGGTCGCAACAGCAGCGCCACCGGCAACGGCGGTGTTGCCATCGGTGGCCTCGGGCAGGCCTACGATGAGTACAACCAGCCGATCATCGGCGCCGACGGCAAGGCGCAGCAGGTGGGCACCACGGCGGCCGCCGATGCCACGGCGGTCGGCAGCGGTGCACAGGCCACCGGGGCTGCCAGCAGCGCGTTCGGCAATGCCGCCAAGGCCAGTGGCGACAACAGCTTCGCGGCAGGCGGCAAGTCGCGCGCCACCGGCAGCTATGCGGTCGCGGTCGGTGACAGCGCCTTCGCCAGCAGCGATGACAGCACCGCTGTCGGTGGTTACAGCTGGGCGACGGCCAGTGGCGCAGCAGCGTTCGGTTCGGGTGCGTGGGCCACCGCCACCAATGCCTCGGCATTCGGCAACGCGGCCTGGGCCAGTGGCAGTGGCGCAACCTCCATCGGTTACAACAGCTGGGCCAATGGTGCCAGCTCCACCGCCGTCGGTCGCGGCGCATTCGGTTATGGCGACAACAGCGTGGCACTGGGCTTCCAGGCGCTGGGCAACAGCCTCAACAGCATTGCCATCGGCACCAACACGGTGGCCGGCGGTGAAAGTGCGATTGCGTTGGGCGCCGGCAGCAACGCCAGCGCCAGCAATGCTGTCGCGCTCGGTGCCGGTTCGGTTGCCAGCCGTGCACGCACGGTGTCGGTGGGCAGCAGCGGCAACGAGCGGCAGATCACCAACGTCGCTGCCGGTACCCAAGCCACGGACGCGGTGAACAAGGCACAGCTGGATGCGGTCGCGAGTACCGCCACCACCACCAGCCGCTTCTTCCAGGCCAGTGGCAGCGGCGACGACGTAGCCGGTGCGCTGGTGGAAGGTGACAACGCGCTGGCCGCCGGTGATGCGGCCAACGCCATCGGCAACGGCGCCACCGCGCTCGGCAGTGGTGCCAACGCGCTGGCCAACAACGCGCAGGCGATCGGTTTCAACGCGCTGGCCAGCGCCGCCAACGCCAGCGCTGTCGGTGCCAACGCCCAGGCGACCGGTGAGTACGCCACCGCGCAGGGTGCGGAAAGCGAAGCCAGCGGCGAGCAGAGCGCGGCGTTCGGTGCCGCCAGCATCGCCAGTGGTGCCGGCAGTACCGCCAACGGTGTGTTGTCCGAAGCCTCCGGCGAGGAAGCCGTGGCGGTGGGCTACTTCAGCAACGCCAGCGGTAGCGGCTCCACCGCGGTCGGCAGCGAGAGCGTCGCCAGCGGCACCGCGTCGGCAGCGTTCGGCATCGGCGCAGAAGCGACCGGTGGCTACAGCACCGCCATCGGTGGCTATGCGCAGGCCTCGGCGTTCAATGCCACCGCCTTCGGCAACTTCGCCAATGCCTCCGGTTCCAACAGCGTGGCGCTGGGCGGCGACTCCGAGGCGTCGGGTGCCTACAGCACCGCCACCGGCCAGGGCAGCCTGGCCACCGGCACCAACAGCGTCGCCGTCGGCGGTTCGCTGTTCGGCGTGCTGGCCACCGAAGCATCGGGCAATTACTCCACCGCCGTCGGTGGTGGCGCCTGGTCCGGTGGCATCAACAGCACCGCACTGGGCAACGCCGCCGAATCGCGCGCGGCCAACAGCGTGGCGCTGGGCGCCGATTCGATCGCGGACCGCGACAACACCGTGTCGGTGGGGGGTGGTGGCAATACCCGCCAGATCACCAACGTGGCCGCTGGCACGCAGGGCACTGATGCGGTCAACAAGAACCAGCTCGACGCAGTAGCGGCTGCAGCGGAAAAGACCAGCAGGCAGTTCCAGGCCAGTGGCAACACCGATGGTGAAACCGGCGCCCTGGTCGAGGGCGACAACGCGCTGGCGGCCGGTGATGCGGCCAACGCCATCGGCAACGGTGCCACCGCACTCGGCAGCGGCGCCAATGCACTGGCGGCCAACGCCACGGCGGTCGGCATCGATGCGCTGGCCACCGGCAACAACGCCGCAGCACTGGGCAGTACCGCACAGGCCACCGGCGAAGACAGCCTTGCGCTCGGTACCGGCGCCAGTGCCAGCGAGCTGGGTGCCAGCGCCGCGGGTGCGCGTGCACAGGCCAGTGGTGCGTACAGCACCGCGACCGGCACCGAATCCAACGCCAGCGGCACGCAGGCACTGGCCAGTGGCTTCCGCAGTGCCGCCTCCGCCGATGGCACCACCGCGGTCGGTGGCTATGCTGAAGCCAGCGGTCGCCTCGGGACCGCGTTGGGCTACGGCTCGGCGGCCAGCGGTGCCAACACCACGGCAGTGGGCTTCGGCGCCGCCGCGGCCGGCAGCGGTGCCGTTGCGGTCGGCCAGTCCAGCGAAGCCAGTGGCGCTGAGAGCGTGGCCATCGGTGGCAGCACCTTCTTCGGCCTGATCCCGTCGCGCGCCAGCGGCACCGGCGCGGCGGCCTTCGGTGCCGGCGCCTGGGCGACCGAAGATTACGCCACCGCGATCGGCTGGAATTCGTGGGCGGATGCGGCAGATGCCACGGCACTGGGCGCCAGTGCCACCGCCAGTGGGTTGAACAGCGTGGCGCTGGGCGCCGGCTCCAAGGCCGAGCGCGACAATACCGTGGCCGTGGGCACCGCGGGCGGTGAGCGCCAGGTGACGCATGTGGCGGCGGGCACCGAGGCGACCGACGCGGTGAACAAGGGCCAGCTGGACGCGGTTGCCAGCGTTGCCGACAGGACTGCCCGGCAGTTCCAGGCCAGCGGCAACGCCGATGGCGAAGCCGGTGCCCTGGTCGACGGCGACAACGCACTGGCCGCCGGCAACGCGGCCAACGCCGTCGGCAACGGCGCCACCGCGCTGGGCAGCGGAGCCAACGCCATGGCCGTCAACGCCACGGCGGTAGGCTTCGATGCCCTGGCGACCGGCAGCAACGCGGCGGCACTGGGCAACAACGCGCAGGCCAGTGGTGTCGATAGCGTGGCGGTGGGCAGCGGTGCCAGCGCCAGCGAACTCGGTGCCAGCGCCAGCGGCGCCGGTGCCCAGGCCAAGGGTGCCTACAGCACCGCCAGTGGTGCGCAGGCCACGGCCAGCGGCACGCAGTCGCAGGCCAGCGGCTTCCGCGCCAACGCCTCGGCTGACGGTGCCTCCGCGCTGGGCAGCTATGCCGAAGCCAGTGGCCGGCTTGGTACGGCGGTCGGCTACGGCAGCAAGGCCACCGGTGCGAATGCCACCGCGGTGGGTGTCAGCGCCAATGCGTCGGCGGCCGGCAGCATCGCACTGGGTGCCGGCTCGGTGGCTGATCGTGCCAATACCGTGTCAGTGGGCAGCAGCACCAGTGATCGTCAGATCACCCGTGTCGCCGCCGGTACCGAGCGCACCGACGCAGTCAATCGCGGCCAGCTCGATGCGGTCGCGGCGACCGCCGATGGCACCGCACGCTACGTCAAGGCCACTGGTGCGGGTACCGCCAGTGCCAGCGGCAGCGATGCCGCTGCGGTCGGTTCGGCCGCCACTGCCAGTGGTGCACGCAGCAATGCGCTGGGTGCCAACGCCATGGCCATCGGCAACGGTGCGCTTGCGCTGGGCAACAGTGCCGGCGCATCCGGTGCGAACTCGGTGGCGCTGGGTGCGGGCTCGCGTGCGCTCGATGCCAACGTGGTGTCGGTCGGCGGCGGCAATGGCACCGACGGCCCGGCCACGCGGCGCATCGTCAATGTGGCCGACGGCCGCATCGCTGCCGGCAGCACCGATGCGGTCACCGGGTCACAGCTCAACGTCACCAACCAGCGCGTGGGCGCAGTGGAAACCCGCGTCGGTGATTTCGATTCGCGCATCGCGACGGTCGAGACCACGGCGGCCAGTGCAGTCGGCTATGACGACGCCAGCCGTGATCGCCTGACCCTGTCCGGCTTCCAGGGCACCACCATCGACAACGTCGGTGCCGGCAGCATCGCCGCCGGCAGCCGCCAGGCGATCAATGGCGGGCAGTTGTTCCAGTCGCTCAGTGATGCCGCCAGCTTCCTCGGCGGTGGCGCCAGCGTCGGCATGCAGGGTGTGTTCGTGGCGCCGAACTACGTGATCCAGGGCGCGACGTACAGCAACGTCGGCGATGCGCTCGGTGCGCTGGACCGCAAGGTCAGCGAGATCGATCGCCGCACCGCCGGAGGCACGCGTTCGGGAACGGCCAGCCTGCGTTCGATGAGTGCCTCGCTGGATGAAAGCGCACTGGCCAGCGTCGCCGACGCACCGGCCACCGCCGACGCGGCACCGGCCAGCACCGCACGCGTGCAGGGCACGCCGACGGCTGCCGCCGCCGGTGCCGGGATTCCGGTTGGCACCCCGGCCACGGGCTTCAACGCCGTCGCCATGGGTGAAGGCGCAGTGGCCAGTGGCGCCTCGTCCACCGCCATCGGGCAGGGCGCCAGTGCCACGGCTGCCAACGCGGTGGCTTTGGGCCAGGGCTCGGTTGCCGATCGTGCCAACACCGTGTCGGTCGGTAGCGAAGGCAACGAACGCCAGGTCACCCACGTCGCCGCCGGCACCACCGCCACCGACGCCGTCAACAAGGGCCAGCTGGATCGTGGCATGGCCACCGCCAACAGCTACACCGACAGCCGTGTCCAGGCCGTCGCCGACAGCTTCGATGTGTTCAAGGGCGAGATCGACGGGCGCCTGCGCCACATGGATCGTCGCATCGACCGCCAGGGTGCGATGAGTGCGGCGATGCTCAACATGGCCACCAGTGCCGCCGGTATCCGCACCCAGAACCGGGTCGGCGTCGGCATCGGTTTCCAGGGCGGCGAGTCGGCGTTGTCGCTGGGCTATCAGCGTGCGATCAGCGATCGCGCCACGGTCACCTTCGGCGGTGCCTTCAGCAGCGACGACAGCTCGGTTGGCGTCGGTGCCGGCTTCGGCTGGTAAGCCAAACCACTGCGCCGGCGGCCACCCACGCCGGCGCCAAACCTGCAATCAGGGCCTGGGGGGAGGTCACGGCAATCCCGGCTGGGCCGGCCGGGAGTCGTCAAGGAATGATGGCCGCAGTGTTGGTTCGATCCATGACCCAGAAGAGGAATTTCGACGTGATCAAGAAGCAGAACCTTCGCATCAATGTGCTTGCCGCCGCCGTGCTGTCGATGACCGCTGTCGGTGCCGTCCACGCCGCCGGGTTGCCGACCCGCGAACCGGTGCGCCAGGCAAGTGCTGCCCAGCCGGGCACCGACCGCATCATCGTCAAGTATCGTGCCGGTAGCGCTGCAGCCGGTGACCGTTCGGCCAAGCTGTCCGCCGTGCAGTCGGCGCTGACCCGCGCCAGCCTGTCCGGCGGTACCGCGCTTGCCAGCACGCTGGGCCCGCAGGTCGTGCGCCGGCTCGGCGTCGGCGCCGATGTGATCCGCCTGCAGGGGCGCCTGGCGCCTGCGGAACTGCAGCGCGTGCTGAAGGAACTGAAGGCCGACCCGGCCGTGCAGTACGCCGAAGCCGACGTGAAGCTGCGCCGCACCGAGCTGCGCGCCGGTGACGTGCAGCCGGCGCTGGCGCCGAACGATCCGTACTACCAGCAGTACCAGTGGCACCTGCACAACGCCACCGGTGGCATCAACGCACCGTCGGCGTGGGATGTATCGCAGGGCGAGGGCGTGGTGGTAGCCGTGCTCGACACCGGCATCCTGCCGCAGCACCCGGACCTGGTCGGCAACCTGCTGGAAGGCTACGACTTCATCAGCGATGCCGAGACGTCGCGCCGTGCCACCAACGATCGCGTGCCGGGCGCGCAGGACTATGGCGACTGGGTCGAGAACGACAACGAGTGCTACACCGGCTCCGTCGCGGAGGACAGCTCCTGGCACGGTACCCATGTGGCCGGCACCGTGGCCGAGCAGACCAACAACGGCGTCGGCATGGCCGGTGTCGCGCACAAGGCCAAGGTGCTGCCGGTCCGCGTGCTCGGCAAGTGCGGTGGCTACCTTTCCGATATCGCCGACGCCATCACCTGGGCCTCCGGCGGCACCGTGGCGGGCGTGCCCGCCAATGCCAACCCGGCCGAGATCATCAACATGAGCCTGGGTGGAAGCGGCAGCTGTGACGGAACCTACCAGGATGCGATCAATGGCGCGATCTCGCGTGGCACCACCGTGGTCGTGGCGGCCGGCAACGAGACCGACAACGCTTCCAAGTACCGTCCGGCCAGTTGCGATGGCGTGGTGACCGTCGGTGCCACCCGCATCACCGGCGGCATCACCTACTACTCCAACTACGGCACCCGCGTGGACCTGTCCGGTCCGGGGGGGGGCGGCAGCGTCGATGGCAATCCCGGCGGCTACGTCTGGCAGTCCGGTTCCGATGCGGCCACCACGCCGGAGTCGGGCAGCTACAGCTACATGGGCATGGGCGGCACGTCGATGGCCTCGCCGCACGTGGCTGCCGTCGCTGCACTGGTGCAGAGCGCGCTGATCGCCAAGGGCAAGGACCCGCTGGCCCCCGCCGCGATGCGCGCGCTGCTGAAGGAAACCGCGCGCCCGTTCCCGGTCAGCATCCCGACCGCCACCCCGATCGGCACCGGCATCGTCGATGCCAAGGCGGCGCTGGCCAAGGCACTGGAAGAGCCGTGCACCGAGAACTGCGGGCCGGTGGCGACGCCGCTGACCAACAAGGCCGCCGTGGGGGGCCTGAACGGTACGGCCGGCAGCAGCCGCCTGTACAGCTTCGAGGCAGCCGCTGGCAAGCAGCTCAGCGTGATCACCTACGGTGGCACCGGCAACGTGTCGGTCTACATCGCCCAGGGACGCGAGCCGAGCGCCAGCGACAACGATGGCAAGTCGACCCGTCCCGGCACGTCCGAAACGGTACGGGTGAACAAGCCGGTGGCAGGCACCTACTACATCAAGGTGGTGGGCGAAGCGGCCTACAACGGCGTGAGCATCCTCGCCACGCAGTAAGCCTGACGTGTCGTAGTTGAACGGCCGAGGCCCGTCATCCTGTGTGACGGGCTTCGTCTTTTTACGAAAGCTGGCCGCAGGGCGGCGGAAATCATGGCTTAACTGCTAAAGTCGGTCCGATTGACAGGAGAGTCACGTGAACGCGCTCGCTGCAACCGTTACCGACGATGCCGAAGGCCGCATCCTGGATGCGCTGCTGGCACGCGGCAGGCTCAAGGAAGGAGACCTGGCGCGCGCGCGGCCGCTGCACGCCGAGGCCGGCGGCAGCCTGCTGGGCCTGCTGGTGCGCCTGGGCCTGGTGTCTGAACGCGACCAGGCACAGGCCAGCGCCGAGGTGCTGGGCCTGCCGCTGCTGGAGGGCAAACAGGTGCCGGAGGCCCCGCCGCAGGCGCTGGCCGAGGGACTGCCGCTGTCGCTGCGTTTCCTGAAGCAGTTCCATGTGTGCCCGCTGGAGCTGAATGAACACGGGGTGCGTCTGTGGCTGGCCGATGCCCACGATGCCTATCCGCAGCAGGCCGTGCAGTTGGCGCTGGGGGTTCCGGTGACACCAGTGCTGGGCATGCGCGCGGAGATCGATGACCTGGTCGAGCGCTGGTTCGGCCAGGGCCGCAGCGCGATGGGCGCGATCGTGGAAACCGCCGATGGCGAGGGCGGCGCGGTCGACGATATCGAGCACCTGCGCGACCTCGCTTCGGAAGCGCCGGTGATCCGTCTGGTCAACCTGGTGATCCAGCGTGCGGTGGAACTGCGCGCTTCGGATATCCATGTCGAACCGTTCGAGAGCCGGTTGAAGGTCCGCTACCGGGTCGATGGCGTGCTGGTGGAGGGCGAAAGCCCGCCGGCCAACCTCACCGCCGCGGTGATCAGCCGCATCAAGATCATGGCCCGGCTCAACATCGCCGAGCGCCGCCTGCCGCAGGACGGCCGCATCATGCTGCGCGTGCAGGGCAAGGAGCTGGACCTTCGCGTGAGTACCGTGCCCACCGCGCATGGCGAAAGCGTGGTGATGCGCCTGCTGGACCGTGAAACGGTGGTCTTCGATTTCCACCGGCTCGGCTTCACCGACGCCTTCCTGCCGCAGTTCCGCAAGGTACTGGAACAGCCGCACGGCATCCTGCTGGTGACCGGCCCGACCGGCTCGGGCAAGACCACCACGCTGTACACCGCGCTGAGCCAGCTCAACACCGCCGACGTCAAGATCATCACGGTGGAAGATCCGGTCGAATACCAGATCGAGGGCATCAACCAGATCCAGGCCAAGCCGCAGATCGGCCTGGATTTCGCCAACGCGCTGCGCAGCATCGTCCGCCAGGATCCGGACATCATCATGATCGGTGAAATGCGCGACCTGGAAACCGCGCGCATCGCCATCCAGTCGGCATTGACCGGCCACCTGGTGCTGTCCACCCTGCACACCAACAATGCGGCCGGTGGCATCACCCGCCTGCTCGACATGGGCGTGGAGGATTACCTGCTCACCTCGACCATCAACGGCATCCTCGCCCAGCGCCTGGTGCGCCGGCTGGAGCCGACCCATGCCGAACGCTACGCAGCCTCGCCAGAGGAGATCGAACGCTTCGAGCTGCGCCGCCTGCAGCCGGAGGGACCGATCCACCTTTACCGTCCGAAGCCCTCGGCGCTGGCGCCGACCGGCTACCTGGGGCGTACCACCATCATGGAATTCCTGGTGATGAACGATGCGCTGCGGCGTGCGGTGATGCGTCGCGATGGCATGGGCGAGATCGAGCGCATCGCCCGCGAAGCCGGCATGCGCACCATGTACGAGGATGGCCTGTCCAAGGCGTTGAGCGGACAGACCACCATCGAGGAAGTGCTGCGCGTGACCGAGGAAAGCTGATGCGTGCAGGACGCCGGGGCTGACATGCCGAACTACCGCTACAAGGCGCTCAATCCGCACGGTGAGGTCTTCGACGGGCAGATGGAGGCGGCCAGCGAGGCCGAGCTGATCGCGCGCCTGCAGGACCAGGGCCACCTGCCGATGGAGACGCAGCTGGCCGACGCCGGCGCGATCGGCGGCAGCAGCTGGCGCAACCTGCTGCAGCAGCGCCCGTTGCAGGGCGCTGCATTGCTGCAGTTCACCCAGCAGCTGGCGACCCTGCTCGGTGCCGGCCAGCCGCTGGACCGCGCGCTGTCGATCCTGCTGGGGTTGCCCGAGGACGAACGATCGCGCCGCGCGATCACCGACATCCGCGACGTGGTGCGCGGCGGTGCACCGCTGTCCACCGCGCTGGAACGCCAGCATGGGCTATTCTCGCGGCTGTACGTGAACATGGTGCGCGCCGGCGAAGCCGGTGGCAGCCTGCATGAAACCCTGCAACGCCTGGCCGACTACCTCGAGCGCAGCCGCGCGCTGCAGGGCAAGGTCATCAACGCACTGGTCTACCCGGCCATCCTGCTGGTGGTGGTGGGCGGCGCGCTGCTGTTCCTGCTTGGCTATGTGGTGCCACAGTTCGCGCAGATGTACGAGAGCCTGGACGTGGCGCTGCCGTGGTTCACCAATGCGGTGCTGCAGCTGGGCCTGTTCGTGCGCGACTGGTGGGTGCTGCTGCTGGTGGTGCCGGCGCTGGTGGCGCTGTTCTTCGAGCGCAAGGCGCGGCAACCCGCGTTCCGGCTGGCGCTGGATGGCTGGCTGCTGCAGCGCCGTGGCATCGGCCGTCTCGTCGGTGAACTGGAAACCGCGCGCCTGGCGCGCACGCTGGGCACCCTGCTGCGCAACGGCGTGCCGCTGCTGGGCGCGCTGGGCATCGCCCGCAACGTGCTGGGCAACCGTGCACTCGCCGCCGACGTGGAAACGGCCGCCGATGAAGTGAAGAACGGCGCCGGCCTGTCGCTGGCACTGTCGCGCGGCAAGCGCTTCCCGCGCCTGGCCCTGCAGATGATCCAGGTCGGCGAGGAATCCGGCGCCCTCGATACCATGCTGCTGAAGGCCGCCGACACCTTCGAACAGGATAGTGCCCGGCGCATCGACCGCCTGCTGGCGGCGATGGTGCCGGCGATCACCCTGGTGCTGGCCTCGGTGGTGGGCGCGGTGATCGTGGCCGTGCTGGTGCCGCTGTACGACCTGACCAATGCCATCGGTTGACGATGGCACTCCCTGCAACCCCGACACTCCGCAACTGAAAGGACCGTCCATGATTGCCCGTCGCCGACCGATCCGCCTTTCCTTCACTGCCGCGCGCAACCAGTCGGGCATGAGCCTGCTGGAAATCATCATCGTCATCGTGCTGATCGGCGCGGTGCTGACCCTGGTCGCCAGCCGCGTGCTGGGCGGTGCCGACCGTGGCAAGGCCAACATCGCCAAGGCGCAGGTGCAGACCGTGGCGTCCAAGATCGACAACTACCAGATCGACACCGGCAAGCTGCCCGGCTCGCTCAATGACCTGGTGACCGCACCGGCAGGTGTTGGCGGCTGGCTCGGCCCGTACGCCAAGCCGGCCGACCTGAACGACCCGTGGGGCCACGCCCTGGAATACCGCGCACCGGGCGAAGGCCAACCGTATGAGCTGGTCAGCCTGGGCAAGGATGGCAAGGCCGGCGGCAGCAGCGTCGACGCTGACATCCGCTACCAGCCGTAACCGCGCATGACGTATTTCCTGCCGCGCCGGTTGCCCCACCCGCGCCTGCACGGCAGGCGCGCGGCGGGACTGTCGCTGCTGGAAATGCTGCTGGTGATCGCACTGATCGCGGCGATCGGCCTGATCACTGCCGCCGGTCTGTCGCGCGGCTTCGCCGGCATGCAGCTGCGCAGCGCAGGCAAGGACATCGCCAGCCAGCTGCGCATGGTGCGCGCGCAGGCGATCGCCCGCGGTGAACCGCAGCGCTTCGTCATCGAGCCGGCGCGGCGGCGCTGGGAAGGCGCCAACCAGCGCCACGGTGAGGTGCCCGCACAGCTGCAGGTGCAGTTCGAAGGTGCCGCACAGCTGGCCACCGCGCCGGGGCAGGGTGTGATCGAATTTCATCCCGATGGTGGCTCCAGCGGTGGCCGCATCCGGTTGCAGCGCGACGGCGCCGAATGGCGCGTCGACGTCGGCTGGCTCACTGGCGAGGTCCGCTCCGGCCCCTGGCGGGCGCAATGAAGCGGCGCGCGCGTGGCTTCACCCTGCTGGAAGTGATCATCGCCTTCGCCCTGCTGGGCCTGGCGTTGACCCTGCTGCTGGGCAGCCTGTCCGGCGGCGCAAAACAGGTGCGCGATGCCGAGTTGCGCACGCGCGCGGTGCTGCACGCCCAGTCGTTGCTGGCCGAAGCCGGTGTCGACACACCGCTGCAGGTGGGCAGCCAACAGGGTGACTGGGAACAGGGGCGCTATCACTGGGAACTGCAGGTTCAGCCGTGGGTGGAGCCCCGCGCCGGCACTGTCGGGCAGGCGACGTCACCGGGTACTGCATGGCTGGCGGAGCTGCAGTTGCAGGTGCGCTGGGGCGACAGCGAACGCGAGCAGCTGCGCTGGCGCAGCCTGCGCCTGTTGCCGCCCGACCTGGAGAATGCCCGGTGAGGCGCCGCGCCGCAGGGTTCACCCTGGTCGAAGTGATGCTGGCCACCGTGCTGCTGGCCGGCGGCCTGGCGTTGGCCTTTGCCAGCGTGCGCTCGGCGATGGCGGTCAGCCAGCGCGGCGAGCAGATCGCCGCCGAAAGCGAACGCATGCGCGCGGTGGAATCGTTGCTGCGCAGGCAGCTGGCGGCTGCGCTGCGCACGCCGCTGGAAGTTCCGGATCCCACCCGCGAGCCGGTCTTCTTCCAGGGCGAAGAGCAGCGCATGCTGTTCGCCGCCGACCTGCCCGGCTACCTCGGCCGTGGCGGACCCTACCTGCACGCGCTGCAGGTCGACGGACGCGCTGGCCAACAGCGCCTGCTGCTGGAGCTGGTGCTGCTGCAGGAAGGCGAGCGCATCGTCGAGAACCCGCCGCGCCCGCCCGAGGTGCTGGTGGAAAACCTGAAGTCGGTGCAGCTGCGCTATCGGGGTATCGATGCCAGCACCGGGCAGGTGACTGACTGGATGCCGCGCTGGGACGACACCCGCCGCCTGCCGATGCTGGTGGAGATCCAGATCGCGCCGGCCCGGGGTGCGCCGTGGCCGCCGCTGGTGGTGGCGCTGCGCGCCGGTGGCAGCGGAGGCGCGCGATGAGGCGTCAGGGTGGGGCGGCACTGGTGCTGGTGCTGTGGCTGATCGCGTTGATGACCGCGCTGGTCGGCGCATTCGCGCTGAGCGCACGGGTCGAACACCTGCAGCAGCGCGTGCTGGATGACGATGCACGCGGGCAGGAACGTGCGCGTGCCGGCCTCGAGTATGCACTGCTGCGCCTGTCGGCCGATCCGCAGCGCGCGCCCTGGCGTGCCGATGGCCGGACCTATCGCTGGCAGTTCGACGACGCCAGCATCGAGATCAAGGTGCTGGACGAGAACGGCAAGATCAACCTGAACCTGGCCGATGCCGCGCTGCTGGCCGCCTTCCTCAAGGCACTGGGTGAAGACGATGCACAGGCCCGGCAGCTGGCCGGGGCCATCATCGACTGGCGTGACGAGGACAGCCTGCTGCAGCCGGGCGGTGGTGCCGAAGCGCAGGACTACGCCGCAGCCGGGTTGCCCTATGGCCCACGCAACAAGCGGTTCGAGACCCTGGGCGAGCTGCAGCGCGTGCTGGGCATGCGCGGCACGCTGTACCGGGCGATGTTGCCGCACCTGACCCTGTACAGCCGCCAGGCGCGACCGGATCCCCAGTTCGCCAGCGCACCGGTGCTGACCGCACTGGGCCTGGATGCGGATACCGTGCTGGCGCAGCGGGCCCAGCAGGAGCGTGATGCAGATTCCGCTGGCGGTACGACAACGCTTGCCAGCAGCAGCGGCACCTATAGTATCGAGTCCGCTGCCATCGACAGCAGTGGACGCAGGTCGGTGTTGCAGGCAGTGATACGCAGTGGCTCGGGCGGCGTTCCCGGGCGGACCTACACAGTGCTTCGCTGGGAGCAGGGAATGACAGCAAGATGACGGCGTGGCAGGACAGTCTGCGGCAGGTGGAGGGCCGGATCGGCCCGGGCGCTGGCCGTTTCCTGCGCTGGTGGCGGCAGTCGCTGCTGGCCTGGGTACCGGTGCGCTGGCAATGGGCGTTGGGCTGGGGCCAGGCCCGCCTGTTGCTGCAGCCTGAGAGCGACCAGCTGCAGGTCTGGCGTGAGGCCGGTGAACGCCGCGAAGTGGTGGCGCGCCTGCCGTGGCCGCTGTCGCCGGTGGAACTGGACCGGGTACTCGAGCCGCGCCTGCGCAGCCTGCCCCGGGTGTGGCTGCTGCCCGCGGCGGATGTGCTGCGGCGCACGCTGCGCCTGCCCGCCGCGGCGGCCGACCGCCTGCGTGCCGTGGTCGGTTTCGAAATCGACCGGCAGACCCCGTTCGAAGCGTCCCAGGTCAGCTATGACGTGCGTGAACTCGGCGCGGGCGGCGAAGGGCAGTTGCAGGTCGAACTGGTAGCGTGGCCACTGCGGCAGCTGGAAGCATGGCGCACGCGGGTGGGCCAATGGGCCGATGCGCTGGCCGGCGTCGATGCCATCGATGCGCAGGGCAACGTGTTGCAGGTGAACCTGCTGCCGCCCGCGCAGCGCCAATTGCGGCCAGACCCGATGCGGCGCTGGAACCTGCTGCTGGCAGTGGCATCCGTCGTGATGCTGGTACTGGCCGCGGTGCAGCTGCTGGACAACCGCCAGGCCGCCGCCGACGAACTGCGTGCGCAGGTCGAGCGCAGCGCGCGCAGCGCGCGTGGCGTGGCCAGCGAACGCGCGCAGCTGCAGGCGCTGATCGATGGTGCTGCATTCCTTGAGAAGCAGCGCAGCCAGCGCGCCAGTACGGTGGAGATCTGGAACGAACTGACCCGGCGCCTGCCGGAAGGTACCTACCTGGAAAAGCTGGCGATCGAGAACAACAACCTGCAGCTGATCGGCCTGAGCCGCGAGGCATCGCAGCTGGTGCAGCTGCTGCAGGACGCACCGCAGTGGCGCAAGGTCAACCTGACCGGGGTGCTGCAGGCCGATGGCGCGGCCAGTGGCCGCGACCGCTTCACCATGACCGCCGAACTGCAGCCGTTGCCGGCCGCAGCACCGACCCCGGAGGCGGCCGATGCCGATGCCAAGCGCACGCCGTGATCGCTGGTTGGCGCTGGCACTGCTGCTGGCAGTGCTGGGCCTGGCCTATCTGCTGCTGGTGCACCCCTGGTTCACCCAGCCGCTGCGTGCGATCGACGCCGATGTCGCCGCCCTGCGCGAACGCGAGTCGCGCGTGCAGGCGCAGCTGCAGCAGCAGCCGCAGATCGAACAGCGCCTTCGCGCTACCCGCGAGGCACTGCAGCAGCGGCCAGGCTTCCTGCGCGAAGCCACCGCCGAAGCTGCCGCCGCTGCATTGGGCGCCCGGCTGCAGGATGCGGTAGCGATGGCCAGCCCGGGCAACCGCAGCTGCACCATCAGCAACCGCACGCCGCTGACCGACAACCGTCGCGATGCCGAGTTCGTGCGCGTCGCCATGCAGGTGCGCCTGCGCTGCGGCGTGGCCGAACTGGCCACCGTGCTGCACAGCCTCGAAACCGGCAGCCCCCGCCTGTTCGTCGACAACCTCAACCTGATCGCGCAGCGCTTCCAGCAATCGCCGAACGAATCGGGGCTGGGCCTGGATGTGTCCTTCGAGCTGGCCGGCTATCTGCTGCCAGGCGCCGCCGCCGATGGCACGGTTCCGGCGCCCGCTGCAGCGCCGACGCCGGCTGCTTCGCCGGCCGAGGCCACGCCGGCGCCCCCGTCCGAAGGGCAGGAGGTGGCCGATGAAGCTTGAGCAGATCAGCCTGCGTACCGGCTTCCTGCTGGCACTGGCCGGCTGGGCGGCGGCGGTCTGGCTGGCAACCGTCTTCGGGCTGGGCAGCCAGCTGCCGGGCGCCGACGGTGATGCCGACGCCGCGCCATCGCTGCCATCGTTGCCGCCGCTGGCTGCCGAGCGCATGGCCAGCGCCGACAGCTACAGCGCGATCGGAGAGCGCCCGCTGTTCGCCGAAGACCGCAGGCCGCGGCCCTATCTGCTGGGGGGCAGCGAACCGGCGGCCAGTGCCGCGTTACGCCTGACCGGCGTGCTGTTGACCGGCGATTTCGGCATGGCCACCTTCACCACCGAACAGAACCGCTCGCTGCGCCTGCGTCTCAACGGCGAAGCCGTGGATGGCTGGCAGCTGGTGGCGCTGCAGCCGCGCCAGGCGACGGTGATCGGCCCCGGTGGCAACCAGGTCCTGGAACTGGCCGTGTTCAACGGCCAGGGCGGCGAGCCGCCGACGGTGCTGCGCGGTGCCAACGGTGTACCGCCTGCAGGTGCGGTCGTTGTGCCGCCTTCGGCGGGTGCTCCGCCGGCGCCGTCCCCGGTCGCGGCCACCCCACCGACGCCGCCCGCCGGCAATGCCCCCACACCTGCGGCGTCAGCTGCAAAAACACCACCGGCCAACAACAACGGTCCCAGCGAAGCGCAGATGCAGGCCATCCGCGAACGCATCCAGGCCCGCCGCCGCCAGCTGCAGCAACAGCAGCAACAACCGTCGCCGCCCCCGGGCGATGGCACCAACCGATAGAGTGAATGCATGAACCTGCGTTTTCTTCCCTGGTCCTTTGCCCTCGCGCTGCTGGTCGGCTGCAGTACGGTGTCCGCGCCGCACGTGCAGCGCAACGGCAACCTGTCGCCCAGCGCCGCTGCCGGCCAAGCGGCCGACGTCGCCGCTGATGCCGCCCGCGAAAGCCAGGGCGCACCGCAGGCGGTGATCCGTCGCGGCACCGGCACCATGATCAACCGTGAGGCCGCGCGCGCACCGGCACCGGCGCTGCATGGCGCCAGCACCGGCGAGGCCACCTTCAACTTCGAAGGCGAATCGCTGCATGCGGTGGTCAAGGCCATCCTTGGTGACATGCTTGGCCAGAACTACGTGATTGCACCGGGCGTGCAGGGCACGGTGACCCTGGCCACGCCCAAGCCGGTCTCGCCGGCGCAGGCGCTGAACCTGCTGGAGATGGTGCTGGGCTGGAACAACGCGCGCATGGTCTACAGCGGCGGCCGCTACAACATCGTCGCCGCCGACCAGGCGCTGGCCGGCACGGTCGCGCCGAGCACCGCGCCGGCGGCCAGCGCACGCGGCTTCGAGGTCCGCGTGGTCCCGCTGCAGTTCATCTCCGCCACCGAGATGAAGAAGGTGCTGGAGCCGTATGCGCGTCCCAACGCCATCGTCAATGTGGACAGCGGCCGCAACGTGATCACCCTCGGTGGTACGCGCGCAGAACTGGAAAACTACCTGCGCACCGTCGAGATCTTCGACGTCGACTGGTTGTCGGGCATGTCGGTGGGCGTGTTCCCGATCCAGTCGGGCAAGGCTGAGCAGGTCGCGGCCGACCTGGAAAAGGTATTCGGCGAAGAGAGCAAGACGCCCAGTGCTGGCATGTTCCGTTTCCTGCCGCTGGAGAACGCCAACGCCGTGCTGGTGATCACGCCGCAGGTACGCTACCTGGACCAGATCCAGCAGTGGCTGGATCGCATCGACACCGCAGGTGGCAGCGCCCGCCTGTTCTCCTACGAGCTGCGCTACATCAAGGCACGCGATCTGGCCGAGCGCCTCAGCGAGGCCTTCGCCAGCAGTGGCAACCGCGGCGCCTCCAGCCCGGCCTCGCTCGCGCCAGGCGCCATCCCGTCGCAGCTGGGCGGTGACGGCGATCGTGGCATGGACAACAACAGCAGCACCCTCGGCTCGACGCTGGGCGGGAGCAGTGGCAGTGGCAGCAGCAACGGCAGCCTGAACCTGCCGCAGCGCCAGCCCGGCAACGTCAGCGTCAGCCTGGAAGTGGAGGGCGACCGCGTCGGCGTGTCGGCGGTGGAGGAGACCAACACCCTGCTGGTGCGCTCGACCCCGCAGGCCTGGCGCTCGATCCGCGAGGTGATCGAGAAGCTGGACGTGATGCCGCTGCAGGTGCACATCGAGGCACAGGTGGCCGAAGTCGCGCTGACCGGTGACCTGAAGTACGGCGTGAACTGGTTCTTCGACAACGCCGTGGCTGGTCGCGCGCTGACCGGCGCACTGGCGGGCCTGACCCTGCCGCCGGCAGCGGGCGGTTCGTGGAATACCTTCGCCGGCGGTGTCACCGGCAACGACGGCGTAGGCTGGGCGTTCACCGGTCACAACGCGGCCGCCGTGGTCAGCGCGCTGGACAAGGTCACCGACCTGCGCCTGCTGCAGACACCGTCGGTGTTCGTGCGCAACAACGCCGAGGCCACGCTCAACGTTGGCGACAAGGTGCCGATCAACACCACCACAGTGAACACCGGCGTGGGCACCAGCACCTACAGCTCGGTGCAGTACATCGACACGGGCGTGATCCTCAAGGTGCGCCCGCGCGTGACCCGCGATGGCACGGTGTTCCTGGATATCGTGCAGGAGGTCAGCAGCGCCTCCGACGTGCCGGACGCCTGCAACCCGAACGAGCGCAACTGCAATCCGCGCATCTCGACCAAGAAGCTGTCCACCGAAGCGGCGGTACAGAGCGGCGACACCATCATGCTGGCGGGCCTGATCACCGACTCGGCCACCGATGGCAGCAGCGGCATTCCGGGCCTGAGCAGGATCCCGGTGGTCGGTGCGTTGTTCGGGCAGAAGACCCGCACCAGCCGTCGTTCGGAGGTGATCGTGCTGCTGACCCCGACCATCGTCCGCAACAACCAGGAATCGCGCAACCTGACCGATGAGTACAGCAAGCGCTTCCGCGCGATGGAGCCGCTGAACCAGCCGCGCGCGAAGAAGTAAGGGGGTTACGGCCGGGCTGCGCCCGGCACCCGCAGAGGCTGAAGCTGGAGCAACGGCAACAGCAACAGCAACAGCAACAGCAACAGCAACAGCGGGTTTACTGAGGGATGGCGGGGCACTGTGGGTTTGCGGGGACGCCGTGAATACGTCCATGTAGGCTTGGTCGCCGCATCCATGCGGCTCACACCCCGCAAACCCACAGTGCCCCGCCTTCGACAGTTTCCTGCTGCTGTTGGTAGGTGTCGACCTTGGTCGACACGATCCACGCCATGCGTGGATGACTCTCCATCGAAATCGAATATTTCGAGATCCGAAACATCTGAGCCGAGCATGGCTCGGCTCTACAGAAGGTAGGGCCGACAGATCGCGGAAAACTGTCGAAGGCGGGGGGGGGGGGGGGGGGGGGGGGGGGGGGGGGCGGGGGGGGGGGGCCCCCCGACATTCCGCCCGGGTCGGGCCGCGCGCCCCCCCCCCGCCCCCCCCCCCCCCCCCCCCCCCCCCACCCCGCCATCCCCCCAGGAACCCAGCTTTTGCTCCGGCTGTTGCTTCGGCTCTGGCTCTGGCTCTGGCCTCTGCGGGTGCCGGGTGCAACCCGGCCGATACCCTCCCAGTGCTACGCTGTGACCACCGACAACCACG
>NZ_JAVFVN010000709.1:0-342 GCF_030910085.1 Stenotrophomonas maltophilia group sp. RNC7
CAACAAATTCATCATTCTCATTTCTCATGATTTTTCGAATTTCTTTAATAATTGTTCGTTGTCTGTAAGGGTGTTGATGTATTTCAATTTCATCAAGTGCAAGAAGTACTGGTAAGTATTTATCTCCCTCCTCATCCTCAATTAACATATTATTAAACTCCTCATCCTTCTTAGTTGTCTTCAAATGGACAAGCAATTCAAGTATATTAAGAAATACATTGAAGGAGTATTGAACACCATCTCCCAATTTACTAAGTGGTCTACCAAAACTATCTCCGATTTCTAAAAGTCTATTTATAACATTCTCTTTATCGTCGCTAAGATATGCTTCGATTCCTTCAC
>NZ_JAVFVN010000717.1:0-423 GCF_030910085.1 Stenotrophomonas maltophilia group sp. RNC7
CATCGTCGCCCTGATCCCATTGCAGCGTAATGTAGCCGCCACTATGGCTGACTTGCAAACCTTGCGGGATCTGTGGGGCAGTACGATCTACCTTGTACTCTACATATTTGCTCGCTTTGGAAGTGTTGCCCGCAGCATCTCTTGCGATTGCCCTTACAACTACAATCCCCTCATTGACTTTAGATACCTCATAGTCGTATTTAACATGGACCGTTCCAGGGGATTGAGGAACGGCTATTGTGCCCAACTCGTTCCAAATGATGTAGTCCTTTGACGCTTGGAATGTGACAGAGACAACACCAGAATTATCCGACACTCTATCCTCAAGTGGGATTACACAAGCGAAGGAACCTGACATCGGATGCAGTTGCTCAATAACAGGCGCAATAGTATCCGGCGTCGTCATAACTTCGACTTCATCTG
>NZ_JAVFVN010000747.1:0-533 GCF_030910085.1 Stenotrophomonas maltophilia group sp. RNC7
AATGCACCGCTTTGACCGGCGAACGTAGCAGCCCCGAAGACGCGTGCCATTTCCTGCGGCTTGATCCCCATGCTCGCGTTGGCAGCGAACGCAATCTGGGCAAATTCATCTCCCGACGCCTGGTTCGCCGTAGCGGCACGCTGGGCCTCGCGAAAGATGGTCATTGAGTCCGCAGAATTGAAGCGGCCGGACGATAGCAACGAGTTCAGCGTTGCCGATGCGCTTTCCCGGGTTCCGCCACCATATCGGATCGCATCGCGGATAGCCCGGTCCATTTCAGTCCGTCCAGCGATACGTCGTGCTCGATCCTCGGCTGCGTTCAGCGACGGATCACCGTATGCGGTGTTCGCCATATGGGCGAGCTGCTCGTCATAGGAGAACGCCCGATTGACCTTCGGCGCCACCACGGCGGCACCCGCCATAACCCCAGCAGCCAACAGGCCAGCCTTCTGAGCGCCGGCGATCAGGCGCTGCCGCCCGCTGAACACGCCCATCTCGGCATTCAGCCGTCCGACCGTCTGGCGCATCTGTTC
>NZ_JAVFVN010000765.1:0-349 GCF_030910085.1 Stenotrophomonas maltophilia group sp. RNC7
ACTTTAAGAATAGAAATTTTGTTCATATCAGATAATTCTTCCAAAAATTCTTTGCTTGGTATGGGCTCTATACATAATTCAAAATCATTCTTCTTAAACTGTTTCTTAATAAATTCATTTAGTTCTTCTTCTAAGTTATTGCAAGTAACGCCTTGTACTATCTTTTCAAAAACCAGTACAGCTTTATTTGCATCATCATATGTTTTAAATAGCATATGTTGTTTTTCTTTATCCCCTTCATTTCGATTCTTTATTTTAGTTACTGCCATATTATTCACATTTATAATATCTAATTTTTTATTATAGTGCGTATACCCTAACCTTATCTCCATTAAAGCATCATCTGTTT
>NZ_JAVFVN010000775.1:0-301 GCF_030910085.1 Stenotrophomonas maltophilia group sp. RNC7
GTTAACGTATGCAGGAAACGTAGACAATTTGTTAGATGTTGAACATCATCCGAATTATCGCTTTGCACAAGCAGATATTACAAGATCGGATGATATGGAGCCGCTCTTCCAGGAAAAAATAGATGTCGTGGTGAATTTCGCAGCCGAATCTCATGTTGATCGCAGTATTGCGGATCCAGGAATCTTTGTCAGCACGAATGTAATGGGTACACAGGTTCTGCTAGACTTCTCTTTGAAATATGGCGTAAGCAAATACGTTCAGATTTCTACCGATGAAGTCTACGGTTCGCTTGGAGAAAGC
>NZ_JAVFVN010000806.1:0-1221 GCF_030910085.1 Stenotrophomonas maltophilia group sp. RNC7
CAACAATAAGAAGTAAAAAAGGAAATCTGATGGAAAATCTGGACACGCACGACGAGAGCGCAGAACTGCTTCTGAGCCTTACTGCAGATGTTGTAGCTGCATATGTCGGCAATAATTCGATTCGCGCTGGCGAGCTGCCGCTGCTGATCGCCGAAGTACATGCCGCGTTCAAGCGTCACGTCGAACGCGAAGAAGCGCCTGTCGTCGTTGAGAAGCCGAAGCCTGCCGTCAACCCGAAGAAGTCGGTTCATGACGACTACATCATCTGCCTCGAAGACGGCAAGAAGTTCAAGTCGCTGAAGCGTCACCTCATGACCCATTACAACATGACGCCGGAACAGTACCGCGAAAAGTGGGATCTCGACCCGAACTATCCGATGGTCGCCCCCAACTACGCTGCTGCCCGTTCGCGTCTTGCGAAGAAGATGGGCCTCGGCCGCAAGCCGAAGGAAGCTTGAGCGCTCTGACTTTCGAGCGCACTGCGCTTTGCCACATCTATTCTTGAGCGTTTGTTGAAATGGCCGTTATCGTAAAGCGCAAGCTCAACGATAGCGGCCATTTTGCTTGGGGTGCCTTTTCCGAAATGCTGGCCCCGTCAGCCGATCCGGTCGAAAGCCTGTTTCAATGCGATGTGCCGGTTCAGGTCATAACTCCAGTGACCGCACATTCCTTTCAGGCGCTCCCTTTCCATAAGGCGCGTCAGGCGCCGCTTGGTTCGTTCCTTTTCTTCCTGCGATGCCTTGAGAACTTCATCCAGATCGATCCCGGCGATGATCTGCAAGGCGATGCGTTGCATCGCCGTCAGTTGATTCTCTTTTTTTCGGGCAAGGAATAATTTGCGGGCGTGTCTGAGATCCGCATCCATCGTCACAATCCTCATTTCTCGGTGTGAACGAGCATGAACCTCGTGAGATGCCGTTGGATAATATTCCTAGATTTTGGCGCGGTTTTCTGTAAAATAGCGAGCAGCCGCACCCCTTTGCGACCCGTTAATTCCACGCTTACAAGGCCTTGGCCTATCTTAGAAGTGTCGAAATTAACCGCAAAACACAATCCATTCTACAAAACTTATCCACTCTTGCATTTTTCTCCGTATAAGAAGATATTCCTATTCTGGCGAGGGAAGATGAATGTCTTTGGAACTATCGGATGTCATTCACACGCGGGCGGAAGCTTTCGAAGCATTGAAGCTGCTGGCAATAAGGCATGGTCGGAACCTTA
>NZ_JAVFVN010000840.1:0-710 GCF_030910085.1 Stenotrophomonas maltophilia group sp. RNC7
CAGCCACGCCCAAAGCTCGAATGTCTCGCCATTCACGCCGTAATTCAGCATGGTGGCTTCTTTTCTCGCTCTGATGCTGGCAAGCCATTTGTGCGCCAGATCATGATCAGCAATCGACCTGATCTCGACGCGGGTTACACCCTCGGCAATCAATCGCCGGGGCCATTCCTGAATGCAGAACCTTGTTATTGCAGGCGCCGCACGCTTGAAGCGCTCAGTTCCGTATGCCCATGCGAAGCGCATGTGTGGCTGGAACATGCTGCCCTGCGATACACCGAAAGCAGCGACAGGCTGCTCATCAATCCAAGCCGTCCAGCAGAAGCCGGGAGACGTGAGAAACGACATGGCGCCAGCCTGAGAGCCGCTTTCGAGCAATGCTGTCGCGAATATCTCGCGCCTGTCTTGCTCGCGCAGGTTCGCCGCCACGAAACATATATCTCGCAGCGTGCCGTCTCTGATTTCGACTTTCACCAGTTATCCAGTATGTTGTCGTCAGGAGTCACAAACATCGGCTCGAAACTCTGCATGCTCTGATGTGGCGCTGCGACATGCTCAGCGAATGTAAGAGACAGGGCGTCCGCAAGATCGGGAGAACGAAGGCCGCGCTTCTTCATTTCGTCCTTCTTTTCCAGCATAATGCGGTTTGAAGGATCAAACTTGTACATAGGCCCAGTCAGTTCGGCGGCCAGATCGATTTCTGTCTGATGAAT
>NZ_JAVFVN010000845.1:0-2341 GCF_030910085.1 Stenotrophomonas maltophilia group sp. RNC7
ATATATTGTAAATATGGAAAAATATTTACAATATATCATGTTTTTATAATTTTTATGAGGTGAATAAAAATGATAAGGGATAAATTATGCAAGCACTGTAAACAATCATTTCCTAACACTATAGACTATATGAATGGGAGTAGTTGTATTCAATGTCATCGAATGATTAATGTTTCTTTAAAGGGCGCACAAGAGCGTGCTAAAATTAATAACCGTTCTTATAATTTAGATGCAAACTGGATACATGAGCAACTTTTTAAGCAAGATTATAGGTGCTGGTGGACAGGGCAAGCTTTTGATTTTTCCGAAACTATAATACCGAATATCGCTAATCCTAATGTAATATCTATTGATCGTTTAAACAATGAAGAGGGATATACGAAAGAAAATTCAGTGCTATGTGTAAATTGGTTTAATAAACTTAAAAGTGACTACTCCATACCAGAGTTAAACCATATATTAATGGGATGTGTATCAGCATATGCGAAATTGCAACAATATTTTGTACCCTACAGCTCTCAACCGATTAATCAAGCAATTGAAACGAACTATCAGGACCAATTTGAAATGCCATTAACTGAGGCTGAAATGGCGGAATTTTTGAAGAAACTTGATAATGATTACTATGATAGAATGAGAAATGCAATTAGAAAAGCGGAAGGTTTAGCGAAACTGTTAGAAGACATAGAAAATTCCCCATCCAAGTAAAAATCCTGCCCTTATACGATGTTCCAAGTGTTTTGGAATTACAAAATCGAAAGTAATTCCAAGAAGGATGAATACTTCAATACATTTCAAGAACCGAGAAAAGAAGAATGTGGATGCAGCAGTATCTAATTTGTTTCTTACAAGTTTTTTGGTTGTTAATAAGTTGAACAAAAATAATGTTTTAGTTCTAATATCACCTGTTTTTTGTGAATTAGTAGAAATTAATGTGGAATATGCAAAAGGTATAGAAAGTTGGATTACCTCATCTAACCCAGCATACTTGTAAGGAATTGATCAGAAGTGAGGAATATATATTACTCGTACTGGTTATTTTTTTATGAAATATTAGTAACTGCTATGATAGCTTAAGTGATTAATATTGCTATACTGCAATTTATAACAGTCACTGATGCGTTAATTAATGCTTGTTTATTTATGTGTTTTTCTAGATATATAAAATATATGAAAAATCGAAATAAAAAAGAGAAAAATAAGGGTAACCCCCTTGTTTTTCTCTTTTTGCTAATTTCTGAGTTTTTTACTTCCTCCCTTGCGACTAATTATAAAACCATTTTGTTGTAATATTGATTTTATTTCACTAGCTGTAACAAACTTTCTTTCTTCAATTTCTCTCATCAAAATATCTTCGGCTCTTTCAAATCTTACTCCAGGAGTTAAAGGTTCACTTATCAGTACGTACTTATAAACTCCATGGCCTAAATTTTTGGTTTGAATCCCATATCCTCTTTCATTTAGTTCACTTAATCTTGCACCAAGGCTACGTGTTACATGTTTATAAAAATATACATTTGTAACTCCTTTACAACCATTTTCGCGTAATTTTAATAATATTTTTTCTCTTTGTCCTGATGCTCTTTCTTTAAGTTCCTTTTCTTCTTTTAAAATAGCCAATGAATTCACATTAATTCCCCCTTAATTTTATTGTGAAACCACAAACCTTTTAAACACAAAAAAAGCGTTCAAAGGAAGACATGCTTTGTTAAGCTCGTCGCTCCTAAAGAACGCTTTTGTTTAAAGTTAAATAAAAAAGAAATAAATAATATTTAGTTCCATTATACTGAATAGTTAATTAACAAACAATAAATTCAGAAAAATTCATTTAAATTTTTAGATAGAAAGTGTTTATATGTAGATGTAAGCACCACTTTTTCTTAAATTATAAATTTAACTTTTTATACTCATCTCTTATTTTTCTTCGTAGTTTTGTTTCTTCTTTAATTATTTTATCATCTTTTATCATCCTGCCATAAATATTGTTGCCTTCAGCATGAATTGAATAAAGTTGTGATAGGTCTTCTAAATAGTCCAATAAGTAATTTCCTTTAAATAATCTGTGTGCTTTTAAATCCATTAATGAATCCACTATACAAATTATGTTAAATACATCATAATCCCCACTTAAAATGTAACTAATTAATGGATATAGTCTATCATGGATTTTAGACTTTTCATCACTTCTATTTACGTCTTTAAAAAAATTTTGGTCCACACGTAATGTATTAAAGTATTCATCATATAAATTGTGTTGTCTTACTAATCTCATTAACTTACTGGGGTCATGGAGCCTGATTGATATACCGCTCTCTGTTTGCGGTTCGTGCCCGTGTGGCCC
>NZ_JAVFVN010000850.1:0-2163 GCF_030910085.1 Stenotrophomonas maltophilia group sp. RNC7
GTTTTTCAAACAATTTTTCTAGTTGTAACAAACGTTTATCAATATCTTGTTGCTCTTTTTCCTTCTTCTCTGCTAATTGGACACCACGAGAAATTAAAAATCTTTCTCCCCCTAAACCAGCTACTATACTCACAACAATAATATTGCGTATGCTTTGTTCTCCCGTTAATAATCCAGTCGCTAAAACTGCAGCTGTACTTCCCATAAATACATTTAACCAAAAACCGATTTGGTAACCGCTGCGAACTTTTTTAGGTGGCTTAATAACTCCTTTATTTTGATATAAGTGAGAAAGAAACCCCATTACGCCACCAATGTACCCCGCGATAAGAAATGTTACTAACATGTAATCCCCTCCTTGTTGTAATGCACACAAAAAAGTCCCTTGGAATTGTTGGAGATCTAAAGAATTTTTTAGAAACTTCAACAGTCCAAGGGACCTGAATGCTTTTTTTGTCAATTAAAATTATAAAAAAATGGTATATACTTAATTATAGCGGAATGTTTTGGTTTTATAAATAGTTTTTGACTATTCTGTATTTAAGTGTTACGATATGCGTATAATTTTAATTTCGTGTGTTTTGTGTTCTTATAGTATGTAATATTGTAATCCCCTACTAAAGTAGGGTTTTTTTTATCTTTTCATATAATAGAAACTTTGATATCATTGCATTATAACAATATTATTGTAATTTTAGGTTTTTTCTTAATAATGAAAGGTCTTTTGGACTGATGAAGTAAAGCTAATATCTAGCTTTTAAAAATCAGTATCAAAGGGCCTTTTTTTATGCAATAAAAGGGGGAGAAGATAAAATGAAGAAAAAAGTAATGCTTATAGGAGTAGTAGAACAAGAAGAGATAGGGAAATTAAACAACATTAAGTTTAACAACAATTTTGATGTACAAGGAGTAATAGAAACACCGTATAATTCTAACGAAAAGTTCACATTGCTAGAATTAACAATCTTGAAGTTAATAGAGGAAGAACTAGATGAAATAGGATTTTCAGAACAATATATTAAAGGATATTCAGAGCAATATATTAAAAATGCTACGAAACGAATATGTGGGAAAATTGATTTCAGTTCATTGTTAAAAGAAGAGCTTGAGGGTGTACCTTTTTGATAACAAGTATATGAAGAGGTGAAAAAATGGATTTTATTGAATGGGTAAAATTTGAAACAGGCTATGAATGGAGTGAGTTAAAAGGACAAGGAGTAACGCGCAGTCAGTTTCATTTACTAGTTAGTGACTATGAAGAGTATTGTAGTGAGAATAATTTAACTCCGGCATATAGATTTATTAATTTCCAGATTAAATGATTAATATAAAAAGACTTTAAATCAATAAAATTTAAAGTCTTTTTTCTATTAAGGGGGAGAAAAAATGAGCATTATTTCAGTAATGGATAGAGAAGTTTTATATAAAGTAAAAGCATGGTTAATGCAACAAAACATTACCCATACAGGGATTATTACACCTAAAGAAATTGTGTTGAAAGAAATGTATCCGCTTTGTAATACTTCAATAAAAATATCAAGTAATAACTCTATAAAAGATGAATTGGAAGCAAGTATACCGGAACAACTATTCTTTAATGAAGTAGTTGGCTTAGAGCATAAAAAAAATGTTTTTGTAAAAGAAGTATATGAAATTATAAAAAATCTGAGGGAAGCATATATGGATAATACAAATAATAGGCCCTTTGTTTTATGTTCATCTTTTGGTAAAGATAGTTGTATGCTTATATTTTGTATGTGGAATGCATTGATAGAAATCAGGGAAGAATTCGGTATAGACGCTTTGAAAAGAAAGGTGTTTATTGTTAGTTCAGATACAGGGCTAGAGATGCCTGAAGTAAGAGAATACATGTATAAGTGTATTAATGCAGTACAACAAGAAGCAATTAAAGAAAGATTACCAATAGAAACTAAAATAGTAGAACCGGATTTAAATTCATCGTTCGCTGTAAAAGTAATTGGTAAAGGAGTAACAATTAGTACTGGGAGATCTCGAAGACGTAATTGCACTTTTTGGTTTAAAATTGAACCTATGGATAAATTTATTCAGGAGATTGTTACACAATACGGAGAAGTTGTCATTCATTTAGGTGTTCGTCATCTTGAGTCCGAGCTGCGTAATAAAACAATTCAAAAATACAGA
>NZ_JAVFVN010000861.1:0-1387 GCF_030910085.1 Stenotrophomonas maltophilia group sp. RNC7
GTGTAGTAAATGATATGTACGTTGAATCGGTTAGAGGTGGAGTATATGCTCCAAATCAAAGAGTAATTACGCCTGTGACAGTTGGTAGTTCTAAAATGTCTTCTGGAAAACGTGTTTCTACAGTGCGTTTCTATGTAGATAACAAATTAGTAGGACAACGAAAAGTTGCTTTAGACCCTAATGAAAAGCGAACTGTATACTTTGATTGGACAACTCCAAATTATGTGACAAGTGGAGAGTTAAAAGCAACTATTAACGATCCCCCAGAGTTTGAAGAAGCTGATATGACAAATAATATGAAAAAAGCAAACTATCGAATTGATGACTCTATTCCAATCTCCAAAAATAGTTGTACCCCAGAAGAAAATATGAATATAGGAATTGCAGGTACTAGACAAGTTACGGATGAGGATGGAATAACATATGAAGTTGAGTACTATGAATTTTTAACAACACACATTTTAGACTTAGCACCGAAGAAAATAAGAGCAGGTTATGGTTTTACCTTTAAGGTGGAGAATGAGTACATCAATGAATTAACAGGGGCATTAAATTATGGAAGAAAGGGAACTGTTACTTCCTATTTTCCAGAAGATTTCGATGAAATGAACAGTAGTTACAAAATGATTAAAGCAAGTGAATCGAGTAATTCTGATGATACTCAATATTTAGCGATGTTTGATTTAGATAAAGCATATGTTCAAAAATATTCGGGAAAGGTAAAGAGAAATAGCTTCAATGACAATAATGAAGATGAATATGTTAAGCCAGAAGGAGAAACGAAACGGTATACAAGCTTCGATAGAGAGGATGGAAAATATCCTATTAAAGTAGTTGCAAGAGGCTATGGAATAAACAATTTATCAAGTTGTATTGCAAGTGAAGAAGTCGAGGTTACTGGTTCTCCATTTAATGATTATATAACTCGTTCAATTGACCCGAATAATCCATTTCCAGGTGGTATGCCTGGATTCAATTGGCAAGGAAAGACAACAATAATTGATAGAGAGAAAGATTATTATAATGGAAAAGAAAAGGGAGATAAACAAAAGGCAAAACTGGAGTTAAGCCCAGAAGAAATTAATAGAATAAAAGGTACAAAACCTTCAGAAGTAAGTAAAAATAAGGCTAAAGAATTTAATAACAATTTACAAAACAATCAAGAATAAGAATGCTTGGATAAAAAGAAAAAGACGATACGCTTTAATCGTCTTTTTCTTTTTTTAACTTTTTTACAATTTTTTTTGAGATTACTATTAGAATTTTTAGGGTTTATAGGTAAAATGCCTATTCAAGATAAGTTTTATAGAAGGGAGGAGTTGAATGAGTAATATATCAGGGTTGGGATTAGGATTGCTAATAGTTATGTTATTAGTATTTTTTCAAA
>NZ_JAVFVN010000869.1:0-372 GCF_030910085.1 Stenotrophomonas maltophilia group sp. RNC7
CCAGCAGCGCGGTGGAAAGATAGAGGAGCGGGCGCTTTGCGCCCCGGGCCCGTTTATTAATGGCGACACGATAAATCGTGCGGCCCGGGGGCCGCCCCCTACACGGGTTGAGGGAGGGGCCGGCCAAGCCCGGGCATTTGATTTACAGCCGTGCCCACGCTGGGCTCAGGCAATGCAGCCGAGAATGGGCGCGGCTCTACATGGGTGCGGACCCCGGCCCGCACGCTTTATAGTGTCGCCATGAATAAACGGGCCCGGGGCGCAAAGCGCCCGCTCCTCTATCTTTCCACCGCGCGGCTGGCCCTGGCCAGCAGTTCGGCGCTTGCCCTGGGCTTGGGTGACATCCGTGTCCTGTCCAAGCCGGGCCAGCCC
>NZ_JAVFVN010000870.1:0-614 GCF_030910085.1 Stenotrophomonas maltophilia group sp. RNC7
TCACCTCGGCTTTCAGCAGGCGCCCCTTGAGGCTCGCTGCCACTTCACCCTGACGTTCACCGCTGGGGCGGATGAACGCATCGCCCCACAGGTCGCCGAGCCGGAAACGGACCAGCGGACGCTGCTTGGGATCATCGATGCCGACGTAGGACTGAACCAGCTTCTTGGCCTCGGTGCCGGACACCTTGACATCGAAGTAGCGGATGGACGGCTCCTTGGCGGAACCAACCATGGCTGCGATCGTGCAAGCCAGGAACGGCTGTGCGCGGCGGCCCCCTTTGACGGGAACCTCACGGGCACGCTGCAGGTAGCCGATGCCGGAGGTGTGGAGGTCGAAATAGGATTTCTCGTTGGACGTGGTGCTCATGGTGAATCTCCATAGGAAAAGAGCGGAGACACACCAACCCCACGATGCGGGGAGAGGTGCGTAACCCCGCGATGGGTTGAGAACGGCAAATGCATCCACCACCGGCGAGCCGGTGGCCGTTCGCGCATGGATGCGGTGCGAACTGGCGTGGTCACGCAGCAGGTGCTGCGCCGCAACCTCGAAGACCGATGGTTGCCTGGCATGTCGCTGACAACGTCAGCAAGCATGGACGCAGCGTCACACCACG
>NZ_JAVFVN010000871.1:0-419 GCF_030910085.1 Stenotrophomonas maltophilia group sp. RNC7
TTGTAGGTCGTCCGAGTTTTCAAACTAAAGCTAATGCTTTTCCTATTTCGGTTTCCGAATATGAAATGTTTGATACGAAAGATAAGTATTTGGGATTTCTACAAAAGTGTTATGAAAGGTATTATCCGAAAGAAAAGATGAGTAAAAAAATCTTATTGAGTTATGAGTTAGATAATCCATTTGTAGGTCGAGAATATATTTGGTTTTATAAAAAGTAAGCTGAGGGCTATATATGGGAAGAGATAACAAGGATGTTGTGAAAAGAAAGGTGTATCGTAGCAAGTGGGAGAAAGGATTGATAATTACAGAACGTGTTCCAAGAAATATTGACCCGTTCATAACAGGTATAATTGTAGGCTTTACAATGGGAGAGGGATCTTTTTTTGTTCGAATTGGTCAAAGTAAAACTTATACTTGTG
>NZ_JAVFVN010000886.1:0-713 GCF_030910085.1 Stenotrophomonas maltophilia group sp. RNC7
ACTAATTGTTCGAAATGTTGCGATGTTAAGTCTACACCACAATACTTTTTGGGGATTTTAAATTCACAACCATCTTTAAAACCTTTGCAACCGATAAATTTTTCATATTCTACCATTTCTTTGCCGCAGAAAGGACAATTAATTCCGGTATCCTTCCCTGGTTTCTTTTTAGAACTTTCTTGATTTTCTGCATTAAATCCCCAATCAACACACTGTTTTTGTACGTTCCAAAATAAATAAGTATTAAATTTAGAACCACTATTTGACACAAATCCATTTATTACATCTGTTTTTTTGTTCTTTAGCAATTTCTTAATTTGAGCTTCTGATATTTTTTTCTTAGCAATAGTTTTCTTCACACCAAATTTGCAATTATGCTCTTTATAACCCTTACAACCATAGAACTTTTCATACTCTACAATATCTGAACCGCAGTTTGGACATTCACCAATCTTTGCAAGTTCTTTTAATTGTGCAACTTCATTTTCAAAGTTCCAGTCTTTTGAACGATCAATAATATTACTTACCAAATTTTTAGTTAATACTTTTGATTTCTGTAGAAAATCCAGATGACTATATTTCCCTTCTGCGATTGCCTTTAATGCCTGCTCCCATTTTGCTGTCATTATAGGTGAAGCAATAGCTGACTCTGTTCCTAAGGCTTCAATTAACATCATTGCTTTCGGGGTAGGATATACTGAATTCGACTTTAT
>NZ_JAVFVN010000896.1:0-559 GCF_030910085.1 Stenotrophomonas maltophilia group sp. RNC7
GCCGCTTTGATGGCCCCTCTTGCAAATACACCTTTTGAAAGTGCTGTATGCTTGATCTCAATAATTTCATCCATTCCTGCAAATATGACGGTATGCTCTCCTACGATACTACCACCACGGACTGCGTGGATGCCGATTTCATTTTTATTTCTCTTTGAATTCTTGCCTTCTCTGCCATAATTGTATACCATCTCATTGCTCATTTCTTCATTGATGGCTTGTGCGATCATATATGCCGTTCCACTTGGGGCATCTATTTTCTTGTTGTGATGCTTTTCAATAATTTCTATGTCAAATGCTTCATTTAATATGTTTGTAGACTTTCTCACCAGATCTAAAACCAAGTTGATTCCCAGAGAAGTATTGGAGGATTTAAATACAGGGATTTTCTTTGATACATCCTTTATTCTAATTTCTTGCTCTTCACTGAGTCCTGTGGTTGCTATAACCACTGCTGTATTTGTATCCACGCAAAATGTCAATAGATCATATAATCTGGCTGGGTTTGAAAAGTCGATTATGACATCACATTGTTCTTGAACCTGTGATGGCGCTTCAT
>NZ_JAVFVN010000922.1:0-659 GCF_030910085.1 Stenotrophomonas maltophilia group sp. RNC7
CGCAGAGGCAGAGCAGGCAAAGACGCGCCGCGCAGAAGAGCGTCAGGCAGCAGAGCAGGCTCAGGGCCGCGCCTCGACTATCATCACGACGCCGCTTGGCGCTCAGGATTACGGCGAAAACCGTAAGCGCACCACTATCGGCGGGTTCTAATCCATGGCTATAGCTGACGATATCATGCAGATGCAGTCGCAGATGGCGGCTGAACGCTATCCGTGGGAAGCGGTCTGGCGTGATGTTGTCAATCTCTGCATGCCGTATGCATCGCACAAATACGAGATCAACGGGCTTGCGCTTTCGACTACGCTGACAGGAACGGCCCAACAGCCACAGGCAGCGCAGCGCAGCAAGGAAATCTTTGACAACACGGCGTCATGGGCGCTCACCCGCCTGTCAGCCGGTATGGAAAGCCTCATTACGCCACGCGTGCAGAAGTGGCATTCATTCTCGCTGGACGATCCGTTCTCGCCCGACCCAACCGATCTTGAGGAAGAATGGCTTGATCGCCTGCGCGATTATCATTTCCAAGCCCGATATGACACGAAGTCCAATTTTGCACTGGCCAATCAGAAGGCAATCCGTGCTGCATGTGGGCTTGGTACTGGCATCACGTATTTGGAAGAAAACCTTGGCCGTCGCGGTGTCGATCCTGTCAAGGTGC
>NZ_JAVFVN010000925.1:0-359 GCF_030910085.1 Stenotrophomonas maltophilia group sp. RNC7
ACTAATTCCCATTTATCCCTATTATCATATCCAAGTACAAATATGATTTTATCTTCAAATTTGATATGCGGTATCTTGTAGTCTTTATCACCATTACCGTGATAAGTTGCCTTGCCTTTATGAATACTAAGGATTCCATTATCTGATTGGATTATATTCTTCTCTGCGGTTCCTGTGGTTTTGGATGCTATGATATGAAGTTTCTTCTTACTTTTGCTGACCATAAGCATAAACTTAACCCCAGCGCCTACAGTAGTTTTCCCACTGGCTGTGGTCCCTTCTAGAAAGTCCGCATCGATATTCTTTGTAGTATTAATAAAGTCTAGATACTTCTGTGATAGTGGGAATCTATTCTTCGT
>NZ_JAVFVN010000939.1:0-515 GCF_030910085.1 Stenotrophomonas maltophilia group sp. RNC7
CCGCACGAATGGCGTAACGACTTGGGCGCTGTCTCAACGAGAGATCCGGTGAAATTTTAATACCTGTGAAGATGCAGGTTACCCGCGACAAGACGGAAAGACCCCATGGAGCTTTACTGCAGCTTGATATTGGACTTTGGTACGGTCTGTACAGGATAGGTGGGAGCCTTAGAAGCCGGAGCGCCAGCTTCGGTGGAGGCGCCGTTGGGATACCACCCTGATCGTATCGGAGTTCTAACCTGGGACCGTGAAGCCGGTTCGGGGACAGTGTCAGGCGGGCAGTTTGACTGGGGCGGTCGCCTCCTAAAGAGTAACGGAGGCGCCCCAAGGTTCCCTCAGAATGGTTGGAAATCATTCGAAGAGTGCAAAGGCAGAAGGGAGCTTGACTGCGAGACCTACAAGTCGAGCAGGGACGAAAGTCGGGCTTAGTGATCCGGTGGTACCGCATGGAAGGGCCATCGCTCAACGGATAAAAGCTACCCTGGGGATAACAGGCTTATCTCCCCCAAGAGTCC
>NZ_JAVFVN010000941.1:0-310 GCF_030910085.1 Stenotrophomonas maltophilia group sp. RNC7
GAAGGTGATGTTGACCGTCGGTACCCGCCAGTACCACGGCTGCGGCAATTTCGGCGCGAAGCAGCCGTAGGCCCTCTGTAGAGCCCAGCCCCCCCCCCCGGGGGGTTTGGTCGTGGCCCCCCCTGCACCCCAGCCCGGGGCGCGCGGGACACAACAACGGTCCACCAAGCCGCCCTTGGGTCAATGATTTGGTTTTGCGCCGCCCCGGCGCTCGGCTCCTGTGCCTGTGCTTACCACACCGAAGCGGCGCGTGGCCTCGGCTCTACAGAGGGCCTACGGCTGCTTCGCGCCGAAATTGCCGCAGCCGTGG
>NZ_JAVFVN010000948.1:0-1753 GCF_030910085.1 Stenotrophomonas maltophilia group sp. RNC7
TTTTTTATCTTCCAACTCAGGAGTACATCATCTTTATTATCTTCTTCGTCACAATCGACTTTTAAATATTGAATACCATTAAAACTATTATAAATCAATATAGGATGATCGCTTGTATCATATTTTATATAACCTACATAATCTAACCACGATTCCATAAGATATTTACTAATCCACTTAAAAAATGCTTCAATTTCTCCCGTGTCACGAAACACAGATGTTACTACTAGATTCCATCCATTATTTATATGTTCTAAGGCGTTGGTCATTTTGGCTATATTGTTATCATCAGCTTGTGCTGAGAGCATACTACCCCATCGCTTATAATTAAATAATGGATCAGTAGGTATCTTAGTAGGTTTCTCGCCTCTTCCCATCATATACGTTAAAAGATTTATTATATAAATTGGTGTTTCACTTTTTAACCTTACTCTAAAGTGTACTTCAGCAAAATCCCCCATTCCCATTGCTCTCCCTTCCTGTATTTATAAAGATTTATATTGAGTATGTACGGCCTATATGCTTAATATCTGGATAGTTATACATACTGTCTATCATTTTGTTATAATCATATGTTAATATGATATCACTTCCTGCAAAACACATATGTAGCATTTCCAATAAACTATTTAATTCCCAATGATCATTTTCTGTGTAATAACAATTGTATAGCTCCTTTCCTGCTTTTACATATGGCGGATCAAGAAATAAAGTACTCTCATTTAGCCAATACTCCTCTTCAATTAATTCCAATGCATTTAATTGTGTGATCTCTATCCTATCACTCAAACCATGTATATGTTCAATTCGCTTAACCAACTCGTTAGGATTCCAACGGGAAAGTAGTTTTTCTTTTGGACCATTCTTTCCACCTAATGGATTTGCGTTATAGATACCACTATAAGCTAATCTGTTCACAACTAAAACGGCCCATGCTGCCTCGACCATATCGACCCCAATGTAATTCTGTTTAATAATCTTCTGGCATCTATAAAACTCTTTATGAGTAGGTAAGTTCTCTCTTAATCTATTTATAAGAGCAAACGGCATATGCTTAATCACCCACCAAAAAGAATAGATTCCCATGTCAATATCATTTAAGTGCAGTTGATTTATTACCCCTGCATCTAACATTGCTAGTTCAAAACTAGCACCTCCAGAATAAGCAGATACTAATTTATGTGTCTTTCTTTTATTAAGTTGGTAATATAAATAATCGATAAGTTTAGATTTGCCACCAGGATAGCGAAATGGTGATAATCTTTTGTTTAACTTGATACCAGCCTTTTTTATATAATTTTCTTTAGTTTTATCTTCTAGAATCAATATAAATCTGTGCTTATCTGCCGCACTATCTAAGTAATTGAATCCCTCACAGGCATTACACCAAAAACCGGTATTAAATTCATCAAAATCGAATTCTAAACTATCCCTAGTGACATTGGAACAGGTTAAACCGCAAAATCTGCATGATACCACCCTATTCACCTCCTCTTATTTATATTTCATAATAGCAACTAATAAAATTTTCGGCTTTTTAATTTTAACCACAAAAAATAAGCACTCCACTATATTATTAAAATGAAGTACTTATTTTTTATGGTTATTATATAAATTTAAATTTTAATCTACTTGAGATTCTTTTTGATTTATTCCGAAAAAATCCAATAAATCTTTTTCATCTAATTCTATTCCCCCATGCTGCCCTGGGTAAGTTTTTATATTAAGTCCAGCTTCCTTAAATTCAGTAATA
>NZ_JAVFVN010000959.1:0-1063 GCF_030910085.1 Stenotrophomonas maltophilia group sp. RNC7
TTTATGCTCCCTGCTACTTCTGAAAAAATAGTAGAATTGACTCCTGAGTGTGAAATATATGCTGGTGGCAGAGTGTATATTCTTCGTAAAGATGATGCCATGGACACTGTTAGAGACGATAAAAATGCTGTATGGACTAAAGTTATGGCAGTGGAGAAATGGTACGAACTAGATACAAGCTATGTGGAGCCATCTATATCTAATGATCCTACTGCCCGTCCTCCCGCTGATTTAGCTGTTATTATTGTCGGTGGTGGTTCTAATTTATCCGGTGGCCTCTACCCTACTGGTACTGCTGCTCACGCTTTATATGCTATTCTTCAAGGTTCTGGTTGGACTATGGGTACTATTGATGTAACTGGAATTCGTGACTTAGAGGGCGAAAAAGTTAGTAGGCTTGAATTGATTAAGATGATCCAAGACATCTGGGGTGGCTATCTTTTATTCGATAGTGTTAATAAGATTATTCATTTAAGAGATGCTGGAAAATGGCAGCCTTATACTGGATTTCAAGTCAGATACAAGAAGAACCTTAAACATATTACTAGAACCCAATCTAATGAAATTATAACTAGACTCTATCCTTTTGGTCATGATGATTTGGATATAGGTGCAGTTAATGGTGGAAAGAAATATATCACGAATCATAGCTATACTTCTAGGGAATATGTTGGAATTTATAAAAATCAAGATATCTATAGCCAAGCTGAACTATTGGAAAAAGCGCAGGCTGAATTAAAGTTAATCTGCCGACCTAGATATCTATATAAGATTAAATTATTGGATGTTCGGATCCTTCCTGATTATGAACATGAGGAATTTGCCCTAGGTGACATGGTAGATATAACTGATCCAGATGTTGCTCCAGATAGACCTAGAGCTAGAATCATTCGGCATAAATATAATCTATTCAAGCCATGGGAATGTGAACTTGATATCGGCGATCCAGAAGAACGTTTAATTGAGCAACTGAAAGCTTCATTCAATACAACTGGCTTTGTAGATGGAAAATTCAATGGTAGCGGTAAATTCAGTGGACATAGTCTTGAATATGAAAGTGTTA
>NZ_JAVFVN010000961.1:0-1063 GCF_030910085.1 Stenotrophomonas maltophilia group sp. RNC7
CCTTTCGGTGGTCAAGGGGCTGGTGGAACTGCATCAGGGAACGATGCAGCTGAAAAGCTGCCCCGGCGAAGGCACGGTCGTCACGGTCCGTCTTCCGGTGGCGGGTCCGCAATTTGTGACGGGAGAAGACGAATATCAGGAATTTGGCCCAGAGCTTGGCATGGTGATCGACATGCACCGTCACCAGGGAGAAAGGCGTCATGACTGGCAGAACGACGAAATCCGGGAGCAGAAAAATGCGCAAACCCGCAAAACGGCGTAGTCTCGGATCGCGGCTCCTCCATTTCTTCTTCACCTCGGCCTCGGCGCTGGCAATTGCCGCCGGAGAGTTCATCGCGCGCAACCCCGTCCTCACCGGCGGGGCAACCGCGTTTCTGGTGGTCATGAGTTTCGTTTCGGCCAATGCGCTCTGGTATCAGCCGGAGGCGCATAACGCCGTGTTCTTCCGCACAAGGCCGGATTTCGTGTTCAAGCCAACGCCGCGTGCGGTCCTGCCGGGAACGGCGGCGGCGAGCGACAATGCTCCGAAACCGACCGAAAGCGCTTCCGCAGCGCCGGTGAGCAACGCGCCAGCCCAACCGCTGGAACCCGCAAACCTGTCGGCTGACCGGCTGAATATGAACGCCTCGGTGGACGATATGCTGCCGGCGCTTGCGCCCAATGCCGATCTGGAAATCGCGCGGCTGCAGTATCGGCTTTCGACGCTTGGAATCTACAAGGGGCCGGTGGACGGTTTCACCGGGCCGCAGACCCGCGAAGCGGTGGAACGCTGGCGCGCCTTGCAGCAGAAGCTCGGCGTGCAGGAGGCCAACATCCCGCAGCAACTGCTGGCCGATGCCCAAAACGGTAACTCGAACCGCACTCCGGCTCGGGACGATGTGGCAAAAGCCATCGAGGTCGCGGTTCCATCGCCGCGTCCGCAGCCCGCTGTCCTGAAATCGGAAACAGTTTCCAAACCGAAGCCCGACCTTGCTTCCTATGAAAAACCGGCGCCGAAAAAACAGGTCGCGGCAGCACCCGCCGGTCAGTCGGCGAAGGTGAGTTCGCAGGATATCATCCGCGT
>NZ_JAVFVN010000969.1:0-1062 GCF_030910085.1 Stenotrophomonas maltophilia group sp. RNC7
AAGACACGATGTCTCTCAGTTTCGCAGAAGTAGGAGATATAATAAAGTTATTCAATGATGGACTAGTAGTAATAATGGCGCAGAAACTGTTTTGTTTCATTGACGGGGGAGAATACTCTCCCTTGTTTTCTTTCTTAGAATGCTTTAAATGGATTGTCACAATAAAATTGAGATAATTTTAGCTGATTTCATTACAACAATAGTCTAACGGTAGAAAACAGCATCAAGGCGGTTAAAGTTCGCTGTGGGCTTGGTAGTGGGAATCACTAGCCAGAGGGAGATTGCTGAAAAAGCTCTATATCAATAAAACACTATAAATGTTGAAAACTTATGGCATTTATAGTGTTTTTGTTATAATATAGAGATCAATTTCAGGAGGCAAGATTTATATTAGGACGATGAAAAAATTAATCCTTAGTCTAGATTATAGTTAGATGTTTACACAACTATGATAAAGCAGGAAATAAAATATCTGTTAGTAAAACAAAATCAGATTTAGATGACGATGTCATGGCAGGAGAAGAAAGAGAAATCAAATATTATAACTACGATGAATTTGGTGTACCAATGCCATCGGTAAAATTCAACCAAAACTGGCCAAGACCAGACAATACCTATGGTTACACAGGCTACCAATACGATGTAAGTGCAGAGTTATGGTATGCACAGGCAAGGTACTACATGCCGGAGATTGGAAGATTTATATTGGAGGACCCATATCCATCAAGATTATTAATACCAAATAGTTTTAATCCATATACTTATGTACTAAATAATCCTCTAAAATATATAGATCCTTTAGGATTGATAGAGGAGGAAGGTTGGGATGGATGCTCGACAATAACAACGGCGCTATCAAGAGCAGATGATTTTGTAAAAATTGGTGGAAAGTATTATGGAGGGTGCGATCCTACTGATGCAAATATTACAGCTTACCTTGCTCAAGTACATACTGACTTGCCAAACCTTTATAAGTGTGATTTTAGTAAGGAAAATTTTACGGAACATATAGAAACTTTATATAAATATGTAACGCCTTTGGAAATCGGAGAAATTAGCATT
>NZ_JAVFVN010000971.1:0-327 GCF_030910085.1 Stenotrophomonas maltophilia group sp. RNC7
CGCGATGCGGTCGATCGACGGATCGCTTTCAGCCTGGTGCAGGCGCGCGAGTGCCAGTTCGCGGCCCAGTCCCTGGCGGTGCCGCGCGCCCGGCCCCCATCCCCCCCCCAAACCCGCCCCGCCCGCGCGACCGCGCCCGCGGGCCCCCCCCCCCGCCCCCGTTGCAACCCGCCCGCAAAACCGGGAAGCACAGCCCCGGGGCCCACCAAACCACCAACCAACCAACAACACCACAACCACACAAAAAAACACACCCCAAACCGCACCCCCCAACACAAGAAACAAAAAAAAAAAATAACCCGCCACGCAAAAGGGTATGATAAAAAT
>NZ_JAVFVN010000972.1:0-301 GCF_030910085.1 Stenotrophomonas maltophilia group sp. RNC7
CGTGGTGAAAACTTGGCTTGTATCGCTTGCTCAGACAGAAGTGTCGATAGCGTTGACAGCAGAGGCCTTAGTACCAGTACTGCAAATAATATTCCGAGAATCTTTGGTTGGCTTAAAACACCCTCGCGGTCAGTCTCGCCATTCAATAGGCTGTCGACAAGCATCCCAACAAATACGAACATTGCAGCATCAATAACTGCGGCGATAAGATTGACTGCGAACTGAGCGAGAAAGACCCATCGGCACTGCTTGATGAATCCGAATAAAATGGACAAACTCCGGGACGAAGCCCACTCTATTT
>NZ_JAVFVN010000978.1:0-335 GCF_030910085.1 Stenotrophomonas maltophilia group sp. RNC7
GCCAACGGCGCCAGCACGGCCGCGCGCAGCAGGCGGCGGCGCAATGGCGAAGACGGATCTGCGGGAAGGACGGGCGCAACCATGCCCGCATCATCCCAGAGCACCGTGCGCAGCAGGTGAACCCAGCAACGGGTAGTGCCGGGCGCGCGCCCGCCCCCCCCCCAGCGTAAAACAAAACCGAGCGCCCGCGGTAAAAAAAAACGAAAATCCGGAAGGAAGGGCCCAAACAATCCCCCAAAAAACCACAGCAACCTTCCCACCACGTGAAACCACCAAACCGTAATGCCCCCCCCCCGCCCCCCCCACAAAAAAAATAAAAAAAAAACAAGACCACC
>NZ_JAVFVN010000019.1:0-309 GCF_030910085.1 Stenotrophomonas maltophilia group sp. RNC7
GTGGAACGTGCTGATGTTCCAGGCGTGGCACCAGCACTGGCACGGTGGTCGCGGGCGCTGAGGTTCCTTTGCGGTGTGTTCTGCGTGGCGTGTGGCGGATTCGTTCTGCGTGGCGCAGGGCGGGGGCCCGTGCGGAAGAAAGTACACACGCGCCCCCCGGTGTCCGCCACCACCCCCGTTACATAGGGGGAGACGGTTGCGTTGTATTTATGGGGGGTGGTGCCGCCCACGGGCGGCCGCGGGCGGAATTGGGACCCCATGGGTCTCCCCCCTGCGCCACGCAGAACGAATCCGCCACACGCCACGCAG
>NZ_JAVFVN010000079.1:0-19738 GCF_030910085.1 Stenotrophomonas maltophilia group sp. RNC7
GGCATGGCCCGGCGCTACCCGTCCGTGTTCCGGTAGCGCCGGGCCATGCCCGGCGGCTCCATCACGGTGTGGTCTTCAACCGCAGCACCGGCAACCCGGTTTCGCTGTGCACGTCCTCGCGCTGCGGCAGGTCCTGCACGGCGTCCTTCACGGCATTCAATGCCGGGTCGACGCCACGCAGCGGGTGCCACATGCCGATCCACTCGAAATGGCGTTCGTAGCGCAGGGTCTGTGCACTGCCCAGCCACAGCGGCGTGTTGCCCGGCTGCAACCGCGCAGGGGCCGGCCACAGGCGCAGTACGTAGCGCTCATCACGGTGTGTACCCGGGCGTACCATCAACAGCGCTTCCACGCGGGTTTCCAGCGTCGCCGGCAGCACCGGCAGTTCATCGGCGCCGGTGTTCTTGTCCAGCATCAGCAGCGCCTGCTGCCAGCCGGCCTGCTCCTGCCGCTTCCAGCCGCGCGCTTCCAGTTGTGCCTGCAGCGGTGCCAGCGGACCGGCCACCTGCACGTCCAGCGGCCAGCGCTGGTCGTCATCGAACTCGTTGCGGCGCGCCGGCAGTGTCGCCCAGTCGTGCTGCCACCAGGCCTGCGTGTCCATTGCCTGCGGGGCCGGCAAGGTCGGCTCGAAGCGTTCCAGCTTCACCGGGATATTGCGCGGTGCGTACCACATCGCGGCGACGGCGAAGACGCCGTAGAACAGCCATGCCACCGGCTTCACCCAGAACGAGCGGTTGAAGCGGCGGCGGTAGGCGATGCCCAGCACCAGCAGCCAGAACGTGCCGAACAGCATGCCGCCGATCACATCGCTCAGCCAGTGCGCGCCCAGGTACAGGCGCGAGAAACCGATCAGGCTGACCACGATGCCCGACACCAGGTACGGCCAGACGCGGGTGCGGCCGGGCATCTCGCGGGCGATCAGCACCGCGAAGAAGCCGAAGGTGATGGTGGCCATCGTCACCGACACCGACGGGAAGCCGAAGCCGCTGCTGGCGTCGACCGGACGCACCACGTCGACGGTAGCGCCGAGCAGCATGGTCAGCGCCAGGCCGAAGGCCAGCGCGGCCAGCCAGTGTGCGGCCGCCATCCAGCGCCGGCGCCAGACCAGGTAGCCCATCGCCGCCGCAGTGGCCGGCAGCAGCACCTGCCAGGCGCCCAGCGACGCCAGCGCGGCCATCGGGTAATCGGCCAGCGGGTTGCGCAGGGCCAGCATGGCCTGGTGTATCAGCAGGTCGATCGCCAGTGGCTCGCCATGCGCGACCACCACGGTCAGCAGCGCGAACCAGCCCCAGCCCAGCACCAGCAGCATCAGCGCCAGCATCGCCAGCGGCACCGACTCGCGCCGCTTCGGGTCCAGCACACCGACGGTGTAGCGGCCCAGCGTCGGATGGCGGTTGGACCAGTCAAGCAGGCGTGCCAGCCAGTTGTCCATGCGCGCGGCCGACCAGCGGTAGCCGTACAGCACAATGGCCCAGACCAGGCCGAGGATCACCGCCAGCAGGCCGACCACCACCACCAGCCGACCGGCTACCGCGGCCACCGCGTCATAGGCCTCGCCAAGAATCCAGCCCGGGGCCAGGAACAGCACCGCCCATGAAATGCTGGCGATGCCACTGGCCTGCACATAGCGGCTGGCTGGCATCTTCATCATGCCCGCGATGGCGGGCACGAACGGCCGGATCGCGCCGACGTAGCGTGCCACCAGGATGCTCTTGAAGGCATTGCGGCGGAACAGGTTTTCGCCGCGGTCGAGCAGCTGCGGGTAACGGCTGAAGGGCCACACGCCACGCAGGCGGTCACCCCAGCGGCGCCCGATCCAGTAACTGATGCCATCACCGGCGAACGCGCCCAGTGCGGCTGCGGCCACCGCGTACGGCCCGGAGATCTGGCCCAGGCCGATGAACACGCCCACCGCGAACAGCAGCGGCAGGGCCGGCACGATGGCACCGAGAATGATCACCGCATCGCAGAAGGCGATGAGGAAGATAACGGCACCCGCCAGCACGGGGTGAGCGGCAATCCACGCGAGCGTGGCGTCGATCCATGAAGAGTCCATTGCCCGATTATAGGGGCGTGAAGGTGACTGGTTCCCAGCCGCTTGGTGACCGTTTGCAACCGGCGCCATCGCCTAGAATGGGCCCATGCCGCATACGCCAGACACGCCACCGCATGCTTTGAAGGCCGACAGCTTCGGTCGCATCCTCCGTGTGGAAGGGCCGGCCGGCCCCTTCGTACGCCGTGACCTGGGCGCCACGCCGCTGTGGTTGCGGCTGCCGGCCTGGTGGCTGGCCCGCCGCGAAGCGCGCGCGCTGCGCCATATCCACGGCATGGCCGATGTGCCGCAGCTGCTGGCTTGGAATGGGCATCATCTCGACCGCAGTTTCATGGCCGGCGACGCCATGTACCAGCGCCCACCGCGTGGCGACCTGGCCTGGTTCCGCGCCGCGCGTCGCCTGCTGCAGCAGCTGCATCGGCGCGGCGTGGTCCACAACGACCTGGCCAAGGAAGCCAACTGGCTGGTGACCGAAGACGGCCGCCCGGCATTGATCGATTTCCAGCTGGCAGTGATCGGCAACCCGCGCTCGCGCTGGATGCGCCTGCTGGCCCGCGAGGACCTGCGCCACCTGCTCAAGCACAAGCGCATGTATTGCCGCGAGTCGCTCACCCCGGTGGAGAAGCGGGTGCTCAAGCGCACCTCGTGGGTGCGCGAACTGTGGTTCGCCACCGGCAAGCCGGTCTACCGCTTCGTCACCCGCCGCATCCTGCATTGGGAAGACAACGAGGGGCAGGGGCCGAAGCCGTGAGCACTGCGCAGGTGGTGACCGGCCCGCCAAGCGCGCGCAGTGTCCTGCGCCCACAGCTGGCCGGCGCCGACTTCGTGCATGCCTGCCAGGCAACGACCCATCGTGATGGACGCTCGGCCTTGCAGGCCTATCGCGATATGGCCGCGACCATTCCCGGCTGGTTCGATGGGCTGATGGCGCTGCGCAATCGCGGCATGCGCCTGCTCGGCATGAAGCACCTGGGCTCGTTGCGCGCGGTGCAGGATGTTGCGGATCCTCAACCCGGGCAGCGACTGGGCATCTTCACCCTGCAGTCGTTGGATGACGATGCCATCGTGCTGGAAGACGACGACCGCCACCTGCGTGTGCAGCTGGCCCTGCAGTGGCACGGCGACGTGCTGGAAGTGGCAACGGTGGTGCATACGCACAACGCGTTCGGGCGCGTGTACATGCTGCCAGTTGCGCCGGTGCATCAGCTGATCGTGCCGCATCTGCTGAGGAAGCAGGTGCAGGGGTACCGGTAGATCCACACGATGCGTGGATGCGCCGGGGAGAACCGTATTGTAGAGCCGAGCTATGCTCGGCTGCATTCAATGAGCCGAGCATGGCTCGGCTCTACAGAGGCTTGTGACCTTACGGCGTCGCCGGCACTACCTGCTGGCCGATGAAGTTGCGCTTGGCATCGAAGTCGTAGGCGATCTGCAGCTGGCCCACATCCGGGCAGGCGTGGCAGTCGCGCAGCGGCGTGCGGTACAGCAGGCGGATGCCGCCGTTCTCCAGCGGCGTGGCCCCGGCCGACTGCGCCGGTGCGAACGGCGTGGCCTGCGGGTGGTCCTTCAGCAGGGCCTGCACGGCGGGGTCGGCACGCAGGGTGTCGTCCAGCTGCACGGCATCCACATCGATGCGCTTGCCGGTGGCGTCGACCAGGCGGGTGCCCTCGTTGGTGTTGGCGCGGAACGGATACTCGACCGTGGCAATGCCCAGGCCTTCGTTCTCATGCCAGGCCGTCACGTAGGCCAGCTCGCCGCCGGTGGACAACTGTTCGGCGGCAGCAATGGCATCGGCGCTTGCGCCACCAGCGCGCATCGCATCGTGCAGGCACTCACGCGTGGCCGCATTCTCGCCCTGGCGGCAGGCGTTGAGGTCGCCATCCCACACCACTGCCTCGCTCCAGCGCAGCTTGCCGTCCGCGGCGGCTTTTTCTGCGCTGGGCGTGTCACCGGCCGACGGTTCCTTGCCGGGTTCCGGCGAACGGCCCTGGCAGGCGGTCAGCAGGGCAAGCCCCAGGGCAGGCAGCAACAGGCGGGAACGGCGCATGGCGTGAACCTCGTGCGTTGACTGGAGGCCCTAGTATCGTCAAGCCCGGGTGAACTCCACGTCGGCGCGGCATACTAGCGGCTCATTGCATACGCTGGAGTGTGGAACGTGGGCAGTCTGCAGGGCAAAACGCTTTTCATCACGGGTGCCTCGCGTGGCATCGGCCTGGCCATCGCACTGCGCGCTGCGCGTGACGGCGCCAACGTGGCGATTGCGGCCAAGTCGGCGGTGCCGAACCCAAAGCTGCCGGGCACCATCCATACCGCAGCCGAAGCCGTTACCGCGGCCGGCGGCCAGGGGCTGGCGCTGAAGTGCGACATCCGCGAGGAAGAGCAGGTGCAGGCGGCGGTTGCCGCCACGGTCGACGCCTTTGGTGGCATCGACATCCTGGTCAACAATGCCAGCGCGATCTGGCTGCGTGGCACGCTGGATACGCCGATGAAACGCTTCGACCTGATGCAGCAGGTCAATTCGCGCGGCAGTTTCCTGTGCGCGCAGGCCTGCCTGCCGTACCTGCTGCAGGCGCCGAATCCGCACATCCTGACCCTGGCGCCGCCGCCCAGCCTGGAACCGAAGTGGTGGGGCGCGCATACCGGCTACACGCTGGCGAAGATGGGCATGAGCTTCGTCACGCTCGGCCTGGCCGCGGAATTCGGCCCGCAGGGTGTGGCGGTGAACGCGCTGTGGCCGCGCACGGTGATCGCCACCGATGCAATCAACATGATTCCGGGCGTGGATGCAGCGGGCTGCCGTACGCCGCAGATCATGGCCGACGCCGCGCATGCGGTGCTGGTGCGTGAGGCGGCGGGTTTCCACGGCCAGTTCCTGATCGACGATGAAGTGCTGGCACAGGCCGGCGTCAGCGATCTGTCCGGCTATGCCGTGGACCCGTCGCGGTCGTTGTTGCCGGATCTGTTCCTGGACTGAGTGCTACGTTGCGCAAGGGCCGAGGGCTGCGGCCCTCGGCCTGCTGCGCTAGAATGCAGGGCTGTAATCGTTTTCAACAGGGATGTGAACACATGACACGTACGCTTTCCATCGCGGCGCTGGCCGCTTCGCTGTCGCTTGTCCTGGCCGCCTGCGGTGGCAAGGCCCCTGCAACTGCTGGCGACGCCGGCGCCGCAGGCACGCCGGAGGTCAACACGGTGCCGTCGGACGCACAGCAGCAGTTGACGGCGAAGCTCAACGCCTACATCGGCTGCTTCAACGCGCTTGATTCGAAGACGCACGACAGCCTCCAGTCCTACACGCGCTGGATCAAGGACGTCGAGGCCGGCCCGAGCGGGCGCGAGACACAGGTGTACGGTCCGTTCGAGATCAGCGATTACGACATGAAGCAGTGCGATGGCCCCGTGACCGAGGCGATGGCTGCCAAGCCGGCGCTGGCTGAGCTCGATGCCGCTGCTGGGCATTACCAGCAGGCGCTGAAGGCGCTGGTGCCGGTCAGCAAGGAGGCGCACGACTACTATGATCGCCAGGACTACGAAGACGACCAGTTTGCCAAGGGCAAGCAGCTGCACGCGCCCTTGATGGCCGCATTCAAGGACTTCGTGGCTGCCAGCGAAACGTTCAACGCCGAGCTGGAGCGCCAGAATGACGCTGCCCAGCGCGAGCAGCTCAAGGTATTGGAACAGGCCGAGGGGCGAACGCGCGAGTATTACCGTCTGGCGATGATGCTGGAAGCCAAGGCGATCGTGGAGCTGATGAGCGAGGACGACTTTGATCCGGCCCAAGCCCGTGAACGACTCGACGCCTTCAACCGTATTTCCGACGAGGCGCATGCCAAGGTGGCCGATCAGGAGCCGGGCAAGCTGGACTGGAACAGCTTCGAGCGCGAAGCCGAGAACTTCCGTCGGGAAGGCAAGGAGCGGCTGCAGCGGGTCAGCAGCAAGACGCCCTACAGCGATTTCGAACGGCGCATGCTGGATTCGCCCTCGATGGCACCGCGTGGCTCTGCCAGCAAGCTGATGCAGGAATACAACTCGCTCGTTTTCCAGAGCAACCGCCAGTAGGCGGGAAGCTCAACGCGTTATTTTTGTCGCAATTGAGCAGGTTGATCGCGACATGACACGCCCCGCAGCCCCGAATGCCAGCACCTTCCCGAGGTGCTGGAGCGCGCGCTCGCGCCATGCATGACGATGCCTGCAGTTTTCACTGGTGCAAGGAACTGATTTGAACGCATCCACACGCCTGATTCCTGTTCTCCTGCTCTGCGCGCTGGCCGGCTGCAACAACCCGGCCGGGCTGGCTGTCGCCGATCCCGGGCTGGAAAAGGTGAACGCCTATATCGAGTGCTACAACGGCGTCGAACAGCCCATCCACGAGGGTTTCCAGACCTACACCGGTTGGATGAAGGATTCCGAAGCCGGTCCAACCGGCAAGGAAGCGCAGCCGCGCTCACCTGGCAAGGTGTTGTCGCACCGCGTCGAGTACTGCGGCCAGCCGCTGACCGATGCGCTGGCAAAGACCCCTGCCACGCCACTGGATGCACCCGCGCGACAGTACCAGCAGGCATTCCAGGCACTGAACACCCTGATCGAGCGTGCCGATGGGTACTTCACCCGCGAGGACTATCGTCGCGATGGTGGCGAAGGGATGCGCAGCCAGCATGCCCCGCTGATGCAGGCCTATGCTGATTTCTTCAAGGCCAGCGAAGCAATGGATGCGGCGCTGGAAAAGAACGAGAACGATCGCCGCGCCGCCCAGCTGAAGCAGATCGAGGAAAGCGAAGGCCGCTCGCTGGCCTATTACCACCTGCGCCTTGTCGGCGATGGCAAGCAGCTGGCGATGGCGTTCCAGGGCGAGGCACCGGACGTTGCGGTGTTGCGCGGCCAGCTGGCCGACTATCAGGCGCTGGTGACGGAAATCCAGAACGGTGGTGTCGGCAAGGACGACCCGATGTGGGGCCATGTGCAGCGCTCGGCCGACAAGCTGGTGCGTAGCGCCGGTCGCGGTGTCGAGCGTCTGGAGCAGGGCAAGCCGATCACCGCCGATGCGTTGGCCGCCGAGCGCAAGGCGTCGGGCAGCTGGCTCACCACCGACCCTGAAGGCGCACAGTCGACGATTCTGGATGCCTACAACGACCTGGTGACCACCAGCAACCGCATGCGCTGAGGGCGATCCACACAGGGCGTGGATCTGCCCACGGTAGCGCCGGGCCATGCCCGGCGCGCACCCTGCGGGGTTGGTAGTGCCGGCCGCTGGCCGGCATGTGACTCAATGGCTGAATGCATCCGGCAGTTCACCGCCACATCTGCGGCAATGCCGTGCATCCGGCTCGTGGCCTTCCAGCCCGCAGTGCGGGCAGCCGCGGGCATCACGGCGCGCCGCCAGCTCGGCTTCGCGCATGGTGCTGGCCAGTTCGGCGGTGTAGATGCCGGTAGGCACGGCGATGATGCTGTAGCCGATCAGGATCAGCACCGAGGTGACGAAGCGGCCCAGCACGGTCTGCGGCACGATGTCGCCGAAGCCGACCGTGGCCATGGTCACCACCGCCCAGTACATGCTGGCCGGGATGTTGGTGAAGCCGTGTTCGGGGCCCTCGATCACGTACATCAGCGCCCCGGCGATGATGGTGATGGTGATCACCGTGAACAGGAACACCAGCACCTTGCGCCGGCTGCGCCACAGCGACGTCATCAGGACGCCGCTTTCCTCGATGTAGCGGGTCAGCTTGAGGATGCGGAATACCCGCAGGATGCGCAGCGCACGCACCACCAGCAGGCTCTGCGCGCCCGGGATGAACATCGACAGGTAGGCGGGCAGGATCGACAGCAGGTCGATGATGCCCCAGATGCTCACCGCGTAGCGCAGCGGGCGCTTGACCACCGCCAGCCGCAGCAGGTACTCGGCGGTGAAGATGATGGTGAAGCCCCATTCCAGGATGTACAGGCCGGTGGACCACTCGGCATGCAGGTGCTGCACGCTGTCGATCATCACCACCAGGATGCTGGCGACGATCGCCACCACCAGGATCAAGTCGAAGTTGCGCGAGGGCCGCGAGTCATGGCGGTAGATGATGTCGAACCACCGACGGCGCCAGCCGGTCTCGGTGGCGGGGTTCAGCTGGGGGGCGGAAAACGGTCGCATGGGCGCATTGTGCCGCAGGGGTTCCGGCGCGAGAATGGGGATTCCTGAACCCTGCCGACTGCCATGACCGCCGCTACCGATCCGCTGATCTCCCTTTCGCACTATTACCTGCCGGTCTACAAGCCCCGCCAGGTGGTACTGGAACGAGGCCAGGGCGCCCGCGTGTGGGACAGCCAGGGGCGTGAGTTCATCGACCTGGCTGCGGGTATCGCCGTGTGCGGCCTGGGCCACAACGATCCGGACCTGGTGGCCGCGCTGGTCGAGCAGGCCGGCAAGCTCTGGCACACCAGCAATGTGTTCTACAGCGCACCGCCGCTGCACCTGGCCGAGGAGCTGGTGAAGGTCAGCCGCTTCGCCGAGCGCGTGTTCCTGTGCAATTCCGGCGCCGAAGCCAACGAAGTGGCGATCAAGATGGTCCGCAAGTGGGCCTCCAGCCAGGGCCGTCCCGCCGACAAGCGGGTGATCATCACTTTCCGTGGCAGCTTCCACGGCCGCACGATGGGCGCGGTGACCGCTACTGCCCAGCCGAAGTACCAGGAAGGCTACGAGCCGCTGCCCGGTGGCTTCCGCTACATCGATTTCAACGATGAGGTGCAGCTGGAAACCGCGATGGCCGCCGGCGACGTGGCGGCGGTGATGCTGGAGCCGATCCAGGGCGAGGGCGGCGTGATGCCGGCCAAGTCCGGCTTCCTCAAGCGCGTGCGCGAGCTGTGCGACCAGCACAACGCACTGCTGGTGCTGGACGAGATCCAGGCCGGCATGGGCCGCACCGGCACGCTGTTCGCGCACTGGCAGGATGATGTGGTGCCGGACATGGTCACCCTGGCCAAGGCACTCGGTGGCGGCTTCCCGATCGGCGCGATGCTGGCCGGCCCGAAGGTGGCTGAGACCATGCAGTTCGGCGCGCACGGCACCACCTTCGGCGGCAACCCCCTGGCCGCCGCGGTGGCCCGCGTGGCACTGCGCAAGCTGGCCTCGGCGGAGATCGCCGCCAATGTCAGCCGCCAGTCGAAGGCGCTGCGCGATGGCTTCGCCCGCATCAACGACGAGTTTGGTGTGTTCAGCGACGTGCGTGGCCGCGGCCTGATGCTGGGCGCGGTGCTGGGCAAGGACTTCGCCGGCCAGGCCGGGGCGATCCTCGACCATGCCGCCGAGCACGGCCTGCTGACCCTGCAGGCCGGCCCGGACGTGCTGCGCTTCGTGCCGTCGCTGAACATCACCGACGAAGAAGTGGCCGAAGGCCTCAAGCGCCTGCGCGCAGCGATTGCTGCGTTCATTGCCGCGCGCTGAAGCCGGCAGAGGCATCTGTAGAGCCGAGCCTACGCTCGGCTCATCGCGATGTCAGGCAACAGGAGCCGAGCATGGGCTCGGCTCTACAGCGCGTCACGCGATCCTATAGCGCTTCAACACCTTGCCCAATCCACGGCCATCGCGCACGGTTTCCGCGTGCAGGCCGGCGGCGCGTGCGCCGCGCACATTGGCGAACAGGTCATCGACGAACAGCGTGTGCGAAGGCGCCACGCCCAGTACGTCGAGTGTGCGCAGGAATACTGCGGGCTCAGGTTTGCGCAGGCCGAAATCGGCGCTGCAGAACACGCGTCCCTGCAGCGCAGGGAACAGTTCCGGCAGCAGGGTGGGCAGCGCCTGTGCCATCAGCGCGCCGTTGTTGGTCAGTACCGCCAGTGGCAGCTGCAGAACCTGCAGCCGCTGCAGCACCGCGTGCTGCGGATGGCTGGCCGCCTGGCGTGCGGCGATCCAGCTGGGTACATCGACGGTCCTGCCCAGGCACGCCCCCAGCTGCGCCAGATAGGCCGGACCCTGCAGCGTGCCGTTGTCATGCGCCGCTTCCAGTCCGCTGTCGAACAGCGCCGCCTGCACTGCGGCAGGGGTAACATCCAGTGCCTGCGCCAGGTGCAGCACGCGCTGCGCGCGCTGGTACTGCACCAGCACGCCGTCCACATCCAGCAGCAACAGGTCGATCCGCATCGGTCGAGCATGCCATTGCAGTGAGTGCGCGGGAAACCCTGGAGTGGGCATGCGACAGACGGTCGCAGACGCGGCCGCAGGGGCCTGCCTAGAATGGTGCTTGAACCGCAGGAGAGGCAACGATGAAGGCTTGGTGGGTGGCAGTGGGACTGGGCGCGCTGATGCTGGCGCCGTCGGCGATGGCGCGGGTGTGTGCGGTGAGCATCGACAGCACCGACCAGATGAGCTTCAGCAGTCGCGAGATCAAGCTCGCCGCTGATTGCACCGCCGTGGATCTGACCCTGCGCCATACCGGCAAGCTGGCCGCTACCGCGATGGGCCATAACTGGGTGCTGACCCGCACGGCCGACTACCAGCCGGTGGCACTGGCAGGCATGCGCATGACCCTGGCCGACAGCTACCTGCCGAAGGCCGACAAGCGCGTGCTGGCGCACACCAAAGTAATTGGTGGTGGCGAGACCACGCGCGTGCGCTTTTCCACCCAGGGCCTGCAGAAGGGCGGCGACTACACTTTCTTCTGCTCGTTCCCCGGCCACTTCGCGATGATGAAGGGCAAGTTCGTCTTCGGTTGAAAAAAGGGGACGGAGGGGATTAAGTCGTTTATGCACAAACGACTTAATCCCCTCCGTCCCCTTTCTTTGCGATCAGCCCTTGGCGGCCTTGAATGCCACGCGTGCAGCGGCGAGGGTGGCCTCGATCACCGCGTCATCGTGGGCGCTGGACAGGAAGCCGGCCTCGTACGCCGACGGCGCCAGGAACACGCCCTGCTCCAGCATCGCGTGGAAGAAGCGGTTGAACGCTGGGATGTCACAGGCGGTGGCCTGCGCATAGGTCTCCACCTTCTCACTGGTGAAGAACAGCCCGAACATCGCGCCCACGCGGGTGGTGGTCACCGCCACGCCGGCTTCGGCGGCGGCCGCTTCCAGGCCGGCGCACAGGCGTGCGGTGCGTTCGGCCAGGTCGTCGTGGAAACCCGGCTGCTGGATCAGCTCCAGCATCGCCAGGCCAGCGGCCATCGCCACCGGGTTGCCGCTCAGCGTGCCAGCCTGGTAGATCGGGCCGGCCGGGGCGATCTGCTGCATCAGCTCGCGGCGACCGCCGTACGCACCCACCGGCATGCCGCCGCCGATGATCTTGCCGAACGTGGTCAGGTCCGGGGTGATGCCGTAGTGCGCCTGCGCACCGCCGAGGGCGACGCGGAAGCCGGTCATCACTTCGTCGAAGATCAGCAGCGCGCCGTGTTTCGTGCACAGTTCGCGCAGGTGCTGCAGGTAGCCCTCGCGCGGCGGGATGCAGTTGGCGTTGCCGACCACCGGTTCGATGATCAGGCCGGCGATGTCATCGCCCTGCTGCTCGAACAGCGCAGTGGCCGCTTCGAAGTCGTTGTAGGGCAGGGTCAGGGTCAGTTCGCTCAGCCCGGCCGGGACGCCCGGCGAGGTCGGCACGCCCAGGGTCAGCATGCCGCTGCCGGCCTTGACCAGGAACGAGTCGCCGTGGCCGTGGTAGCAGCCTTCGAACTTGACGATGCGGTTGCGGCCGGTGGCGCCACGCGCCAGGCGGATCGCCGACAGGGTGGCCTCGGTGCCGGAGTTGACCATGCGCACCATCTCGCACGACGGCACCAGGCGGGTGATGGTCTCGGCCATGGTCACCTCGGCCGCGCATGGCGCGCCGAATGACAGGCCGTTGTCGATCGCCTTCTTCACCGCCTGGCGTACCGCCGGGTGGTTGTGGCCGACGATCATCGGGCCCCAGGAGCCGACGTAGTCGATGTAGCGGTTGCCGTCGACGTCGTACAGGTAGGCGCCGTCGGCGCGCTCGACGAAGAACGGTTCGCCGCCGACCGACTTGAACGCGCGCACCGGCGAATTGACGCCGCCCGGCAACAGCTGCTGGGCGCGGGAGAACAGGGCGTGGGACTGGTCGTGGTTCATGGGGGAATATCCTGGGCGTTACGCGAACTGGGCGAGGAAGGCGCGCTGGGTCGCGACCGGGTCTTCGGCGGCGAACACGCTGCTGACCACGGCGACCAGATCGGCGCCGGCGTCGATGATGGGACCGACATTGTCCGGCGTCAGCCCGCCGATCGCCACCCGCGGCACGCCCAGTGCGGCGCTTTGCCGCAGCAGGTCGGTATGGGCGCGGCTGGTGGTGATCTTGGTGGTGGTCGGGAAAAACGCGCCGAAGGCCACGTAGCTGGCGCCGGCGGCCACGGCCCTCTCGGCATTGGCCAGCTGGTCATAGCAGGAGGCGCCGATGATGGCCTCGGGGCCGAGCAGGGCGCGCGCGCTGGGGATGTCGCCGTCGGTGCCGCCCAGGTGCACGCCCGCCGCGCCCACGGCCTTGGCCAGCGCCGGGTCATCGTTGACGATCAGCGGCACGCCGTGGTCCGCACACAGTGCCTGCAGCGCGGTGGCCTGCTCCCGCCGCAGCGCGTCGCTTGCGGTCTTGTTGCGGTACTGCAGCCAGGTGGCGCCGGCGGCCAGCAGCGGCGCGGTGCGGGCCAGCAGGCGTGCGGTATCGGGCTCGTCCGGGGTGATCAGGTAGACGCCGCGGGGCGCCGGGGAAGCAGAAGTCATCGATGGCTACCGGTGAGTGGACCGCGATGGGACAATGGCGGCCCGTGAATCCAGTCCTGATTATCCGATGAGCGATGCCACCCCCACCACCTTGCGCACCTGGATGTGCGTGGTCTGCGGCTTCCTGTACAGCGAAGCGGAAGGCTTGCCGGAGGAAGGCATCGCGCCAGGGACGCGCTGGGAGGACATTCCCGAGACCTGGACCTGCCCGGATTGCGGGGTGACCAAGGCCGATTTCGAGATGGTCGAGGTCGATTGACTGGAGGGCCACCCGGCCCATCCGGTGGGTGTGGACCGCTGGTCCACACACCGACTCCCTCAATGCAGTCGCGGCATCGGCCCGCCGAGGTCGATCAGCTTCTCGCGCAGCCACTGCGCATCGCTGGCTTCCGGGTTCCGCTTCAGGTACTGGCCCAGATCGTGGCGGGCACCGGCCAGGTACTCCAGCTGCAGGTAGGCCAGGCCGCGGTCGCGCAGCGCATCGTCCTGCTCCGGGGCCAGCTTCAGCAGGCGGTCGGCACTGCGCGCGGCGCGGTCCCACTCGCCGGCTTCGGCATACACGCCGTGCAGGTTGCGCAGCATGCGCATCAGGATCGCGCGCGCGGGCGCCGGGTCGAGGATCTGCGCCAGCACCTGGTCGTCGGGCATCTGCCCGCCCAGATGTGACTTGGCCCGCTCGCGCAGTTCGTCCACGTCCAGCGGTCGGCCACCGTTGAACGGGTCCATCACCAGCACGCCGTCGTCCACCGGCAGGCGCACCAGGAAGTGGCCGGGGAAGGACACGCCATCGAGCGGAATACCCAGCCGGCGCGCGACTTCCATCTGCACCAGCGCCAGCGAGATCGGATTGCCCAGGCGGCGCTCGAATACCTGGTTGAGGTAGCTGTTGCGCGGGTCGTAGTACTCGTCGTGGTCGCCGCTGTAGCCCAGCTCGTCGAACAGGTGGCGGTTGATCGCCGCCATCTTCAGCGGGCTGTTGTCGATGCTCTCCACTTCCGAGCGGAGGTGCTCGACATGGCTCTGGATCAGCGCGTCGTAGGTGGACGGCTGCAGATCGGGGTACTCATCGCGCGCGATCAGCAGCGCGGTCGGCAACAGTGGCAGCGCCTCGTCTTCGAGGTCGGCCAGGGCATCCCAGTCGGGGAGTGTGATCCGGTCCTGCATGGCCACAGACTGGCGTCATTCGCAGGCGGTTTCAAGCGGTATCGCGTGAAAAATTCAGGGGTCAGATGCCTTTCGCGAGCGAATGGGATCTGACCCCTGCTGGGTTGCCGCCCAGCGGCCGGCACTACCGCGCGCGCCGGCCGCTGGCCGGCCGCATCGTTTACTTTTCGATGCCCGGACCGAATTTCAGCTCCGTGCCGTCCTTGAGCTGCAGCTTCTCGGCCTGGCCGGCGTTGAGTTCCAGTACATAACGCGCCGGGCCGCCGCTGGGATAGGGCGGGCACATGTCGCCGGCCGAGCACGGCGGTACGTCGCGCTGCTGGCTGACCAGCCTGCGCTGGCTGTCGAAGTACAGGATGTCCAGCGCGATCCTGGTGTTCTTCATCCAGTACGCCTGCATTTCCTCGCGGTCGTGGATGAACAGCATGCCGTGGTCGGCCGCCATCTGGTCGCGGAACATCAGCCCGCGCGCGCGGGTTTCATCGTTGGTGGCCAGCTCGACCTGGTAGCGGGCGCCGTCCAGCTCGACCCAATGGCGGGCCGCGTCGGTGGCGCAGCCGGCCAGGGCCAGCAGCGGAAACATCAGCAGCGAACGCAACAGCGACATCGTCAGGCTCCTTCGGAAGGGTCAGAGCACGACCGGCGGCTCGCCGCCGACGATCACCACATCGGCGCGACGGCGCGCGAACAGGCCGACGCAGACCACGCCCGGCAGCTGGTTGAGCTCGCGCTCCAGCTTTTCCGGATCGGTGATCTGCAGGTTGTGGATGTCCAGGATCTGGTTGCCGTTGTCGGTGACCACGCCCTCGCGCCAGGTCGGCTGGCCGCCGGTCATGTCGCGGATCTGGCGGGCGACCAGGCTGCGCGCCATCGGGATCACTTCCACCGGCAGCGGGAACTTGCCCAGCACCGGCACCTGCTTGCTCGGGTCGACGATGCAGATGAAGCGCTCGCTGGCCTCGGCGATGATCTTCTCGCGGGTCAGTGCGGCGCCGCCGCCCTTGATCAGGCACTTGTTCGGGTCGCACTCGTCGGCGCCATCGACGTACAGCGACAGGTTGCCGCTGTGGTTCAGCTCGATCACCTCGATGCCGTGCTGCTTCAGGCGTGCGGTGCTCTGCTCGGAGCTGGACACGGCGCCCTTGATGCGGTGCTGGATGCGGGCCAGGGCATCGATGAAATAGGCCACGGTGGAACCGGTGCCGACACCGACGATCATGCCGTCTTCGACGTACTCGATGGCTTTCTCGGCGGCCAGGCGCTTGGCTTCGGACATGGGAAGAACTCTCAGGCAGGGAATCAGGATTTCTTTTCCAGCGACAGCAGCAGCTTCCACTGCGCGGCGGTCACCGGGAACACCGACAGGCGATTGCCCCTGGCAACCAGCGGGAAGCCCTCGCCCAGCTCGTCAGCGTGCAACTTGATCTCGTCCAGCGCGATCACCTGCTTGAGCTTGCGGTCGAAGGCCACGTCCACCAGCATCCAGCGCGGGTTCTCGCGCGTGCTCTTGGGGTCGTGGTAGTCGGATTTCGGGTCGAACTGGGTGTCGTCCGGGTAGGCTGGGCTGGCCACGGTGGCCAGGCCGACAATGCCGGGCACCTTGGTGTTGGAGTGGTAGAACAGGATGCCATCGCCCACCTGCATGCCATCGCGCATGAAATTGCGCGCCTGGTAGTTGCGCACCCCGTTCCAGGGTTCGACCTTGACCTTGGCCAGGTCATCGATGGAGAAGGCGTCCGGTTCGGACTTCATCAGCCAGTAGCGCTTGCGGGCGGTCATGCGTTCACGGGGGCAGCGGAGGGGAACAGGGTGCCGTCTTCGGTGCAGATCGCATCCACCGGCACGTCCCACGACGCCACCGGCAAGGACTCGACCTGCTGCACCGCGAACGCAGCACCGACCAGCCAGGGCGGCGCCGGCCGGTCGTGGCGGAAGGCGAAGCTGCGATCATACCAGCCGCCCCCCATGCCCAGCCGGCGGCACTGTGCGTCGAACCCCACCAATGGGGTCACGACCAGCGCCATCCGTTCCGGTTCCAGGGTGTCTTCCACGGCCACGTCCGGCTCGGGGATGCCATAGCGGTTGCTGGTCAGCGGCTGCCCGGGCCGCCATGGTGCGAAGCGCAGCACGTCGCCGGCCAGCACCGGCAGGCAGTAGGTGAGTCCTTCGGGCAGTTGCAGCTGCCAGCGGTGCAGGGCGATTTCGCCATCCAGCGCCCAGTAGCCGGCCACCGCGCCTTCGCGCGGGGCGAACGGCAGGGCGAGCAGGGCATCGGCAAGCGATTCGGCGGCGGCGATGCGCTCACCAGCGTTAAGGTCACGGCGGCGTTGCCGCAGGTCGTGGCGCAAGGCCTGGCGCGGGTCGGTCATGGCAGCGAGCGGCAAGGATCAGCCGCCATTGTGCCGGAAAGAACAAGGGCGACGCCCGAAGACGCCGCCCTTGCTGGAATATTGCATTCTCCGCAATGTCGATGCATGCGAAACGACCTTGAACCCGGGGGCTCAAGTGGGAACGCTGGAGAACCATCGGGCTTCCCGCTACAAGGCGGACCTGCACTCCCGGCGCTGTCGCGCTCCCGGTGTCGTTCTTAAGGGACAAGGCGAATGTTTGCACATGCCGTCGAGTACCGCAGAGAACGCGTGGCCATTATAGCCAGCACGCAGGATCTGGATAGGCCGTTCGTCGGCAACAGTCCGTGCCAATTCAGATATGAGAAGACGCGTTGTGCACGGTCTTCAGGCGCCGCCGTCGATCGCGCGGTCCAGGCGCCGGTTCAGGTCGGCCAGCGTCTGCTGCAGCGCCACGGCCTGGCGGGCGTTCTCGTCGCGCAGCAGCTGCAGTTCGTGGGCCAGGTTCAGCGCGGCCAGCACGGCGACGCGGTCGACGGCGGCCATGCGGTTGCTGCCGCGGATCTCGCGCATGCGCGCATCGAGCAGGCGTGCGGCGGCCATCAGGCTGTCGCGTTCGTCGGCGCCGACGCCCACGGTGTATTCACGATCGAGGATGCGGACACTGACCGGTTCGGCGCTCATGTGTGCTGCTCCAGGGATTTGAGCCGGCTGATCATCGCTTCCACCCGCGAGCGCGCCTGCTCGTTCTTGGCCAGCAGCGTCGAGCGCTCGGCCACCAGCTGTTCCTGCTGGTGGCGCAGGCTGCGGTTCTCCTCGGCCAGGCGCTGGTTGCGTTCAAGCAACGCGTCCACGCGGGCGGCAAAGTCCTGCAGCTGGGCAAGGGGATCGGCGGGTTCCATGCGGGCACGATAGGCAAGCCGGGTGAGGGCGGTCAAGCGCTGTCGCAGCAAGGCCGGACGGCCACGAGAGGATGCCGCAGGGTTGCTACACTACGGGGTCTCACGGGCGCGCGCGTGCGCACCCCGGGTTTCCTTATTCCGAACGAGCCGCACGATGACCGAACTTCCCTCCGTCGACGACGTTACCCGCGCCAGCCAGGCGCTGGGCCTGGGCGCTACCGCTGCCGAGCTGCACGGCGCGCTGTGCGGCTGGCTGGCCGCCGGCGGCGCCCCCGGCAACGATTGGCCGGCGCGCGTGCTCGCCGACGACACCCTGCCGCCGGTGGCCGCCGACAGCGTGCTGGGGCAGCTGCTGCAGGCCACCATCAAGCAGCTGGAAGACCGCGACTTCGCCTTCGAACTGCTGCTCGCCGACAGCGACGACGTGTCCGCGCAGGCCGATGCCATGTTCAGCTGGACCCGCTCGTTCCTGGGCGGCTTCGGCCTGGGCAGCGGCGGCCGCCGCCCGGCCCTGTCCGAAGAGGGCGAAGAAGCGCTGACCGACATGGCCAGCCTGGCGCGTGCGTCCAGTGAGGATTTCGAGGCCGGCGGCGATGACGACGACGAAGCCCTGTCGGAGATCGAGGAGTTCATCCGCGTGGCGGTGCTGCTGCTGCACGGCGACGTGGTGCTGGCCGCGCGCCATCGGCAGCGCCTGAACTGATGGATATCAGGCAGCGCACCGGCATCGCGGCCGGCGAATACAAGCGTCGCCGCCGCCAGCTGATGGACATGGCTGGCGAGGATGCGATCCTGGTGCTGCCGGCCGCAGCCGAGAAGGTGCGCAGCCTCGATACCCATTATCCGTTCCGCCAGGATTCGGATTTCCAGTACCTGAGCGGCTTCCCGGAACCGGAAGCGGTGCTGGTGCTGATTCCGGGCCGCCGCCACGGCGAGGCCATCCTGTTCTGCCGCGAGCGCGATGCCGAGCGCGAGGCCTGGGACGGCAGCCGCGCCGGCCAGGAAGGCGCGGTAGCGCAGTACGGCATGGACGATGCCTACCCGATCGATGATCTGGACGACATCCTGCCGGGCCTGTTGGAAGGGCGCTCGCGCGTCTACTACCACTTCGGCCGCGACGCCGACTTCGATCTGAAGCTGATCGGCTGGGTCAACCGCGTGCGTTCGCAGGTACGCCACGGTGCGCAGCCGCCCCATGAGTTCCTGGAGCTGGGCCACCTGCTGCACGAGCAGCGCCTGTTCAAATCCGGCGCCGAAGTGGCACTGATGCACCACGCCGCACAGATCAGCGTGCGTGCGCATCTGGCGGCGATGAAGGCCGCCAGGGCCGGCATCCACGAGTATGAACTGCAGGCCGAGCTGGAACGCGTGTTCCGCGCCAGCGATGCGGTCCCTGCGTATTGCAGCATCGTCGGTGCCGGCCGCAACGGCTGCATCCTGCATTACCGCGACAACAACGCGCGGTCGCGCGATGGCGAGCTGGTGCTGATCGACGCCGGCGCCGAGTACCGTGGCTACGCCAGCGACATCACCCGCACCTTCCCGGTGAACGGCCGCTTCAGTGCCGAGCAGCGCGCGCTGCACGACCTGGTCGGCGAGGCGCAGGCGGCGGCGCTGGCCCAGGCCAAGCCGGGCGTGCCCTACGAGGCCGGCCATCTGGCCGCAGTGCAGACCTTGACCGAGGGCCTGCTGCGCCTGGGCCTGCTGAAGGGCACGCTGGAAAAGAATCTGTCCGAAGGCCTGTACCAGCGCTTCTACCGGCACAAGACCGGCCACTGGATCGGATTGGACGTGCACGATGTGGGCGATTACCGCCTCGCCGGTGATTCACGCCTTCTGGAGCCTGGCATGGCGTTCACCATCGAGCCGGGGCTGTACATCGGCGTGGACGACACGACGGTGGAACCGCGTTGGCGCGGTATCGGCATCCGCACTGAAGACGATGTGCTGATCACCGATGACGGCCATCGCGTGCTGACCGAAGGCCTGGCGCGCAGCGCCGATGAGATCGAAGCGGTGATGGCGGGGTAGGGGTTTTCGGCAGGGCTTGCAGCCCTGCACCTGCAGAGGCCACAGCAACAGCAACCGCAACAGCGGCATTCCGTGGGATGGCGGGGTACTGTGGGTTTGCGGGGCCGCCGCAAGTACGTCCTTGTAGGCTTGGTCGCCGCATCCATGCGGCTCACACCCCGCAAACCCACAGTACCCCGCCTTCGACAGGTTCACGCGGCTGTTGGTAGGTGTCGACCTTGGTCGACACAGAGCGAGCGCAGCGAGCGACCCGCTTTTGCTTTTCTTTCTTTCTTCCGTGGTTGGACGCACACGGAAACTGTCAGAGGTGGGGCGGGGTGGGTTCGCGGGGGTGTCCGCGGCATGGATGCCGCGGCCAAGCCTCCAGGGATGGATTCACGGCGTCCCCCGCGAACCCACCCCGCCCCGCCAAGCGCGGCTATTGCTCCAAGCAGCCAACCACGAGGGGCTCAGCCGTTGGCCGCCGCAAACGCCGGCCGCGTCAGGTTGTCCGCCTCGCCATCAGTGCACAGCACTTCGTCTTCGATGCGGATGCCGCC
>NZ_JAVFVN010000561.1:0-4307 GCF_030910085.1 Stenotrophomonas maltophilia group sp. RNC7
AATACATGGGAACAGCTCCTTTCTTTCCATTACAAAAAAACAGGGAGAGATGAAATATGACAAAGACAAAATTTGAAAATATGGGTTCTATAAAATAGGGAATACTTAGTGGATCACCAATTAATATGGGTATGTTTATTGGTGAATAACCAAGTTGTATAAACCACAGTAAAATGTATTTCAAAATTCCTCTAAAGGAGAACAGTATAGATAACCCAATCAATCCCAAAACAAACCAATATACTTTTTGATAATCTATTTTATCAATTGAAAAAATCTTCAAACATTCTCAACTCCCTTTGCTTAATGTCATAAAACTGAGGATTAAATTGTTTAATATCCTCTTCTCGCATTAAAATGACATTATTAGAAATTGAAGAGTGAAAAATATCATGCAAAATGGATGATTCGGTTTCATTTAGTTCCTTTGGATAAATAGCTATTATCTTTGTATCCCTTGGTAACACCCACTTTCCTTCATATGAATTGTTTTTTGCCAGCAGCTGCGATAATTCTACTAACATTTTAAAATTATTTACATTACCTTCTATCATTCTAGTCACAATGCCCCAGAATTCTAATAGTCCAGTAGCATTTTGATTATTTTTTTTTTGAAAATGATATACTGGTAGTTTTGTATTTTGAAATCCCTGATGAAAAAAACCATGCTCCCGCAATTCAACTTCAGTAGATAGCAAATTGGAGTTGTAAGAAAAAGATAAAGAGCTATTTAATCGTTGAATAATTTGTTTGTGATATTCTAAATTATCATCTTTCTCAAGCCCTGCGTACGATAATATTTGGTACATAACAGGTGAAACTCTTTTCATCGGTGTAACATACACTTGCAAAGTAGAAGTAGATAGTTCAGGGATACTTCTTATTAAATCCTTCAAATTTGAAGTACGTTGCTTTCTAGCCCCGTGTTCTGATACGGTTGGATAAGAATTATCAATTATTGCAAAGATCACATGATGTTGAATAGTTGGCATAAGTTGAGATAACCGAATGTATCTTTTTATTTTATTTATAATAATTTTATTTTTCTCAGCACCAGAATCAATTTCTAAATTTAGTTGATGTTTATTAAAACGAAATATCCAGTCGGGTTTGAGGTTATCTTCGTCCTCTTGAATTTCTTTAAATAATGGGAATGGCTGAATACTGTATAGCACATCACCCTTTGAGTACATACGTTCGCCCCTGGCTGCTCTCCCCACAATTTCGTTTTCTCCCCAGTCTTCAGATTCATAAATATATTTAGGAATTGAAGACCATTTAGAAAATGGCGCTATATTATTTAAGCCATAATCATCAATGAATTTTTTGAAAACATAAATATTCTCGCCATCTTGACTTAAAAACCATCCCTTTCTTTTAATTTCCAAGTCAATTGTCCTTAAAACAGCCTCTTTTATACCAAGAGTATGTTCATATTGCCTTTTCCCAACATAAATATTTTCCTTATCCCAATTGATAAAACCAGCATGTTTAAGAATATAAAGACCTTTTTCGCCAATAGAGTACATGCTCATTTCATAACCGTGTCTCTTTTTTAAATAGTAGTTATCTTTTCTTATAATTTTTAACTTATACATTTTGTTTAACCTATTTCGAAACGCATTATAATGCATGGGTTTTTCATGATAGTAATTATAGAATGTGTTCATTTGTTTAACAGTTAATAATTTTTGCTCGTATAAGAAAAATAGAGTGTATAAATCACTGACCCCCATATACATTCCAGTATGATTTTTATCTGTTATGTATTTTATAATCCAATCTTCTCTCTTCATAAAGCACCTCTCATTTCAAAGTTTCAGTTTTAACTAACAGAAGAGAATATAAAATAAATATTTTAATAAAACATTTTGCAACTAAATTTGAATAGTGAAATAGAAGTTGAATTCCATTGAATTTTAACTAGAGGAATTCCTAAAGAAGCGTAATAAGAGTTTTGATTTTTAATTAAAGGTAAAGTGCATTATACATATAAAGTTAAGATTTTTTAAGGGGTTTCTAGATATATTAAGTTACCGTTTTGAGAGGGGGCTTTTTTATATAAAGCACCGACTAGACATCCGCAATAAGCGTTGTTATTACAAGGTTCTTAGGGATGGCAAGTATATGTACATAAGTTATGCACCCTAAAATAGACTTAAGCACATATATCTAGCTATATGTGCTTAAGTCTATTTGTATAAAGTTATGTATTTCTATTTTTATGTAGGTTTGAAGGAGGAAAATAGCCATTTTTTTAATAGCGATTTTAATAAAACAGATATATAAATTATTTATTCATGAATAGTAAAAACTAAAATTTGTTTAGTGATTAACCCCTTCTAGCTAAGTGTTTAAATGTAATTAGAGTCTATTTCGTGATTTCTAATTACAAATGTATAAAATGATCAGGCATCTTATTTAGAGAGAGTATTATTTTTTGAATATGTAGGTGGTCAATGTTTGAAAAGGTAAGCAGTTTTATGTACAGGTACTCAAAAATCAGGATTCATAAATAAAATCAGCTTGATATATATTAGTGACCAATAATAGTTACTAATGAGTGAAGCGTTGATTTCACTATGATTACACATGTTTTATAGCTATTGATTATCGCTCGTTGTTTCTACATTCGTATAAAATCAGTATGAAAAACTATTGAAAATGGCATTTACAATCCAATTAGTCACTTATATTAGTCACTAATTTAGAAGCGCCTAAAAATATGGTTTTTTTGTGTTGACTTTAATCTTAAAAGGGGTTATATTAGTATTAGTCACTGATAATAGTCACTAATATATAAAGGTGCAATGTTAGGAGGTGTGGAATAGTTGGATGAATTAACACATAGAAGATTTGAGGATTATAACTTCCCAGAAGAAACCACACAAATGTTCGCTGAAATATTAGCAGCTGATAGCTTGTTGGCCAGTGTGCTGTTATTTATTACGAAAACCGTACAACTCAATAAACAAGAAAATATAGAAATAACAGGTGTTACAGTCAATCAAATAACCAATGAAGTAATTGTGAAAAAACCTGTTAAACATACAGTGAAAAATAAAAGGATTTATTTTGAAAAGAAAGAAGCACCAATCGATCGTAAACATGCAGAGCGACTTCTACAAAATTTATTAAAGATGTCACTTTGCTACTATTCGAATCCATCAGGACGTACATACTTTTATTACCCAACAATCCGTGGAATACAAGTGCTACAAAGAGCAATTGAAATAAAAAATCAGGTGAATAATAAGGAGGAAAATTAAAATGTTTGAAAATGAAAAACCGTCTATTCGATTTTCTATGGTTGGATTTGGTCAAGCGGGTTCACGAATTGCAAATGAATTTGCGAAATTTAACTATAAAGGAGAAAATGGTACAATTACCAACTCGTATCCTGTTTTTGCATTTAATTCTACTGAAAGAGATTTTGGTGGTTTAGACAATATTCCGAAAGCAAATCTAGTAAGTTTGAACTTAGATGGTTTTGGTAAAGAACCTACTAAAGCATATCAAAAACTAAAATCAACTCCTGAGTATTATAATAGTGTTGAAGAAATGGTTGATAAAGCATACAAAGCAGCAGATGAATTAATTATTTTTAATGCTGGATTAGGTGGCGGTACAGGGACTTCAACAGTATTACTTGCTACACAAATTTTTATAAAGAAGTATGTACAGGAAGTAATTGAAAAGTATACTAAACAGTTAATTGAAGCAAATGGCTTTGACTATGAAGATTTCATGACTGATCCTAATTATGCTAATAACCCTGAAGTAATGAATAGTCTTTATAGTCGTGCGGAAGCTGCAGCTGAAAATGCAGGTGAATTGAAAAAATTAGGCTTAATTTTAGCATACCCAAAACGTACAGATGGACCTGGTGTTCTTAAAGAAGTTAACCGATTCATAGAAATGATTTGGAAATTGGTTTTAAGCTCTCAAAATAGAATCGCGTTTATGTTGCCAGTTGATAATCAAAAAGCTTCTGACGATTATGCAGAACACAAATCGGATTTGAAATTTGAAACCTATAGAGATTACATTAATCATACAATTGCAGCACAGCTTCATGAATTGAATTGCGCGACTAACATTGGTGGTTCCGATGTAACGTTTGATGCACAAGACTTTAGAAAATGTATTTTAGAGCATCAAGGTACACTTGTTATCGGAAAAAATGTAAAAAGTGTATCAGAAGTAAATGGTTCTAATGGTTTGTATAAATCCTTAACGGATGCTTGGATAAGTGGGCATAACTTACACGATAAAATTGAATGGGAAGTAGAGCAGAACGGAAAAAC
>NZ_JAVFVN010000198.1:0-1157 GCF_030910085.1 Stenotrophomonas maltophilia group sp. RNC7
AAGAAAAAAACTACTTTTGTATACGTACCTCAAGACCAAACAGCCCACCTTCCAGAAGAGGCTATGAAAATCAAACAGTATATTATGGATTTACTAATAAAAAAAGTTACTGAAAATACAACAGGGAGATGAGACTGCAATGCATGTAGCCATTTACGTTCGGGTATCGACCACTTCACAAGCATTAAAAGGAACTAGTTTGGACTCACAAATAACTTTATGTAAAAACAAAGCAAAGGAAATTGGCTATCTCGATTCACACATCCTCCTTTACAAGGAAGCTGGCGCTTCTGGTGAAGATATTGATATCCGTCCTGAAATGACTCGACTAAGAGAAGATATTAAGAAAGGTGAAATTTCAAAAATTATTATTCAACATCCTGATCGGCTTAGTCGTGAACTAATAGATAAGTTAACTGTCTGCCGTGAATTCGAAAAATACGGTGTCGAAATTATATTTGTTGATACAGAATTTCAAAATACACCTGAGGGCTGGCTTTTTTTCAATGTAATGAGCTCAATTGCCACATATGAATTAGGGTTGATAAGGAAAAGAACTGTCCGTGGTCGATTAAAAGCTGTTGAAAAAGGAAAAAAAGTTATGCCAATGCGTGTCCCACCATTTGGTTACGAACTAGTCAATAATCAACTTGTAATTCATAAAAAAGAAGCTGATATCGTTAAACAAATATATCACTGGTATGTTTACAATCAATTAACGTTACGACAAATTGGAGAAAAACTTTACCGATTAGGTGTTGTGCCAAAACGAAAAGAAAAAAAAGAATGGAACGCTTCAAGTATTCGTCGTATTTTAACTAGTGAGATTTACATCGGCAAATATACTTATAACAAAAGAAAAACTCAAAAGATAAAAGGTGAAAAAACCGAAACTGGTAATCCTAAAAAAACATACACAATACGTGAGAAAGAAGATTGGATTACAATTGATGTACCTAGAATTGTTGATGAAACATTATTTAACTTAGCACAAAAACAACGAAATAATAATACAAAAAATTCGGGGAATACCAAAAATCAATATTTATTGAAAGGACTTATAAAATGCCAATGTGGCAGAACCTGGGAGGGCACTTTTTACAGTGGTCGAAAAGATAAAATAACCGGAGAACAACAAAAATATTTCATATATCGTT
>NZ_JAVFVN010000217.1:0-347 GCF_030910085.1 Stenotrophomonas maltophilia group sp. RNC7
AATCAAATATTACAGCTACGATGCACTAAATCAGCTCATAGAAGTAAATGAAAACAATAGAGACATAAGAAAATACTTCTACGATACATTAGGAAACAGAGTCCGTCTAGAAGAGTGGAAAGGCAAAGAAATAAAAGAAGCAATAAACTATGAATACGGTAGAGGAAATAGGCTCATCAGCACCTATGAGGACTACATATTCATAGGAGACAGTAAGGATTACGAAGAATATATCACTCAGGGAGTGGAAGTATTCTCGAAAGAAGATTCTAAATCCTACAAATACGATAATAGAGGAAACTTGATCGAAGTTAAGAGCGGTGGTAAAATATTTGGTAAGTATGAAT
>NZ_JAVFVN010000236.1:0-281 GCF_030910085.1 Stenotrophomonas maltophilia group sp. RNC7
GGCATTGCCGGGTAGCTATGTTCGGAAGCGATAACCGCTGAAAGCATCTAAGCGGGAAGCGCGCCTCAAGATGAGATCTCCCGGGGCACAAGCCCCCTGAAGGAACCATGTAGACTACGTGGTTGATAGGTCAGGTGTGTCAGTACAGCAATGTATTGAGCTAACTGATACTAATGATCCGTGCGGCTTGACCATATAACCTCAAGTTGCCTTGGCTTTACGACAACGTCGTAAGAGCATCCAAGTGCACGCTACGTCACAAGAACTATGCGAGGCTGGCG
>NZ_JAVFVN010000273.1:0-13714 GCF_030910085.1 Stenotrophomonas maltophilia group sp. RNC7
GCCGGGCCATGCCCGGCGTCATCTCCCGTCCGCCGGGCATGGCCCGGCGCTACCGTGCATTATTCCCGCGATGACCGTTCCCGTTGCCCGCCTCTCAAGTTTCTACTTGTTCTACTACGCGGCGCTCGGCGCGTTCACGCCGTACTGGAGCCTGTTCCTGACCGCGCGCGGGATGAGCGTGACCGCGATCAGCGTGATGATGGGCCTGTGGTACGCCACCCGCGTGATCGCACCCAGTACCTGGACCTCGCTGGCGGCCGCATCACCGCGACCGATCCGCCTGCTGCGCGTCGGCTGCATGCTGACCCTGCTCAGCTTCGCTGCCTTCCTGCTGCCACTGCCGCAGCCGTGGATGTACCCGGCGATGATCGTGTTCTGCTTCTTCTACAACGCGGTGATGCCGCAGTTCGAGTCGATCACCCTCACCCACCTGGGCAACGACAGCCATCGTTACGGGTTGATCAGGGTCTGGGGCTCGCTCGGCTTCATCGCCGTGGTCACCCTGTTCGGCTGGCTGATCGAAGGCGATGGCGCCGGCAACCACGCCGGATTGTTGCCGTGGATGATGCTGCCCCTGTTCGTGCTGCTGGTTGCCTCGGCCTTCAGCAACCACTACGCGCGCGACATCGGCAGGACGGCGGATGATGCCAGCGGCTTCTGGCAGATCGTGCGCCGACCGCCGGTGCTGGCATTCTTCCTGGCCGCCTTCATGGAACAGCTGTCGTTCGGCCCGTACTACACGTTCTTTTCGGTCTACATGGACCACCACGGTTACCGCACCACCACCCTCGGCCTGCTGTGGACCATCGGCGTGGTCTTCGAAGTGGGCGTGTTCTTCACCATCGGCCGCTTCTTCCGCCGCTACGACGCCAGCTGGATGCTGCTGATCGCACTGGTCAGTTCCTGCCTGCGCTGGGCCGTGACCGCACTGTTCCCGGAGAACCTGCCGGTGATGCTGCTGGCGCAGACCGCGCACGCGCTGGGTTTTGCCGCGTTCTTCGCTGCAGCGATGCAGATGCTGGCGACCTACTTCCCCGGTCGTCTCAACGGCCACGGCCAGGGACTGCTCTATGGATTCTCGTCGGGTGTCGGCGGTGTGCTGGGCGCGCTCATTGCCGGCCAACTGTGGAAGATCGACGACGGCCGCACCGCGTTCCTGGCCGGCAGCGGCTTCGCCCTGATTGGCGCCCTGCTCTGTTTCTTCGCGCTGAGCCTGCCGCTGATCCGTGCGCGGCGCAGCACTGCGTGCACCCGGTAACGAAAACGCCGGGCAATGCCCGGCGTTTTCATCACGCAGCAGATGCAGTTACCAGACCAGGTCGTCCGGCACCTGGTACTGCGGATCCGCGTACGGATCTTCCTCGGCCGGCGCATTCGGATCGACCTTCAGCGCCACCGACGGGGCGAACACCGCCTCGGACTGTGCCAGCACGTCGGCGGTCACCAGCAGGTAGCGCCCGTTGAGCTGGACCACTCCAAGCTCGCCGGCATTGAGCGCGGTCAGCTGTTCGGCGGTCACATAGATGCGCTTGATCTTGCCGCCATACGGGAAGTGGCGGGCGATGTCGGCCGCTTCCGAGTTCAGGCTCTTGTCCTTCAGCAGTTCTTCCAGCTTGGCCTTGGCCTCGCGGCGTACGCGCGCCTCTTCCTGTTTCAGACGCTCGGCCTCGATGCGCTCTTCCTTTTCGCGTTGCGCGCGGATGGCATAGGCCTTGGCCAGATCCATCTCTTCGGCGCTGCGCGGCGTGCGCGGGCCCTGCTGGCCCGGGCCACGCGACTGGCCGGGCTTGCCCGGGCGACCGTGGCCATGCCCACGACGCTCGCCGGGCTTGTGCTCGCCCTTGCCAGCGCCCTGCGGCTTTCCATTGCCGTTGCCACCCTTGCCCTGCGGGCGACCGTCACGGCGGGGGCCATCATTCTTGCGCTCGGGCTTGGGCGCGGGCTTGAAGCCCAGGCCCATCAGCTGGTCGCGGAGGGTATCGCTCATAGGATTCGGATCAGTAGTGCGGCGGCGGCGGTTCGCTCGCCGGATCGGAAGAATTCAGCGCGTTGCGGACCTTGCCCAGGTCTTCCAGCAGCACGCGCAGCACGTCGGCGTTGCGCATGCCCTGCATGCGGGCATCGGCCAGCGCATCGCTCAGTTCGGCCAGCGCCTGTTCCTGGAAGGACACGCGCATTTCCAGTTCGACCAGGCGCGCTTCCAGCGCCTGCTCGCGTTCGGTTGGCAGCAGATCAGACATGCAGCGAGCGCCCCCGGCCGATGCCGTAGTACGCCAGGCCCGCCGCTTCCACATCCGCCGGCTCGTACAGGTTGCGGCCGTCGAACACCACTGCGTCCTTCAACTGCTCGCGCAGCATCTGGAAATCGGGGCTGCGGAACTGCTTCCACTCGGTCACCACGACCAGTGCATCGGCCCCCTGCAGCGCCTCGTCGGCACTGCTGCAGAACACCAGATCATCGCGCTCGCCGAAGATGCGCTGCGACTCGTGCATCGCTTCCGGATCGTAGGCACGCACCGTCGCGCCGCCTTCCCACAGCTGCGCCAGCAGGCGACGACTGGAAGCTTCGCGCATGTCATCGGTATTCGGCTTGAACGCCAGGCCCCAAACGGCAAAGGTCTTGCCACGCACACCTTCGTCTTCACCCTTGTCGTAATGACGTTGGATGAGGGCGAACAGATGGCCCTTCTGCGCATCGTTGACCGCTTCCACGGCGTTCAGCAGCTTCGGCTCCAGGCCGGCCTGCTGCGCGGTGCGGGCCAGCGCCTGCACATCCTTGGGGAAGCACGAGCCGCCGTAACCGGCGCCCGGGTAGATGAAATGCCAGCCGATGCGCGGATCCGAGCCGATGCCCTGGCGGACCTGCTCGACATCGGCGCCGACACGTTCGGCGATGTTGGCGATTTCGTTCATGAACGAGATCTTGGTCGCCAGCATCGCGTTGGCTGCGTACTTGGTCAGCTCCGCCGAACGTACGTCCATTTCCACCACGCGGTCGTGGTTGCGGTTGAACGGCGCGTACAGGCGCCGCATTACCGCCACCGACTCGGCGCTGGTCGCGCCGATGATGATGCGATCCGGGCGCATGCAGTCGGCGACAGCGTCGCCTTCCTTCAGGAATTCCGGGTTGGACACCACATCGAAGGCGATGTCCGCGCCACGTGCCGCCAACTCTGCGGCAATGGCGGCACGCACCTTGTCGGCGGTGCCCACCGGCACCGTTGACTTGTTGACCACCACGGTCGGCACGCTCATGTGCCGGCCGATGGTGCGGGCCACAGCCAGCACGTACTGCAGATCGGCGCTTCCATCCTCGTCCGGCGGCGTGCCGACGGCGATGAACACGACCTGGCCGTGGCCGATCGCGGCCGCGGCATCGGTGGTGAACGCCAGCCGCGACGCGGCGTGGTTGGCCTTCACCATCGGCTCCAGGCCCGGCTCATAGATCGGGATGATGCCCTGGTTGAGGCCATCGACCTTGGCCTGGTCGATATCGACGCAGACCACCTGGTGGCCGACGTCGGCCAGGCAGGTACCGGTCACCAGCCCTACATAACCGGTACCGAAAATCGCAACGCGCATGTCCGTGCAGGCTCCGTGGTCGCTTACGGCAGGACGCCCAGCAGCTCGACGTCGAAGGTCAGAGTCGCATTCGGGCCGATCGGGCCACCCGGGGTGCCGTTCTCACCGTAAGCCAGCTCACCCGGGATCCAGAAGCGGTACTTCGACCCGACCGGCATCAGCGCGACGCCTTCGGTCCAGCCCTTGATCACCTGGTCCAGGCCGAACTCGGCCGGCTGGCGACCATAGGAGCTGTCAAACACGGTGCCGTTGAGCAGCTTGCCTTCGTAGTTCACGCGCACCTTGCTGCTCGGCAGCGGGCGCTCGCCGCTACCCGGGCGGATGATCTGGTACTGCAGGCCAGACGGGGTGGTGACGACGCCCGGCTGGGTCTTGTTCTTGGCCAGGAACGCGTTGCCTTCCTCGCGGTTGGTCTGCGCAGCGGCGGCGGCCTTGGCCTGCATCTCGGCCTGCTTGCTGCCCATGAAGGCCTGGATGGTGGCGGTCGCGTCAGCTTCCGTCATCTTCGGCTGGCCCTTGCTCAGGCCTGTGCTGATCGCGTCAAACAGCGAGGCGACATCAATGTCGTCCTTCAGCTGTGCCAGCGACGGGCCGACCGAGTACGAACCGATCATCTGCGACACTTTGACGCGATCGACCTTCGGCGGCTGCGAACCCGGCGCCATGCCCGGCACCTGCTGGCCACTGCGGGCCATCACGACCTGGCGCAACGCGGCATCGGTGGCCTTGGCCTGTTCCTGGGTGATCTGCGGCTGCAGGCCTTCGAACGAACGCTCCACGGCAGTGCGCAGCGCGGCCACATCGATCTCATCGGCGATCGGGGTGAACGACTTGGCGACATCAAGGCCGATGGCGTAGCCGAGCTTCTGCTTGGGGGAATTCAAGGTTGCGGTCTCCTTGGCGGCTGCGGGGGCAGCCGGTTGTTGCGACAGAGCGACACCCGAAGTGCCCATCGCCAGAATCAGAACCGACGCCGCGGCGCCGCGCATTCCCATCTTCATTCGCTGCATTCCTGGAAGTGTCTGGGCGCCGACGTCGGCGCGAAAAGAAACATTGTCGCACGCATGCCGTCGATGTCGAGGCATCCGTGCCGGATATCAATGCGTGGCGGCTGCGGCCAGCGCCTTGTCGATGGCGGCGGTCAGCTGCGGATCGTCCGGCGTTACCTTGCTGGCGAACTGGGCAATGACCTTGCCATCGCGGCCGACCAGGTACTTGTGGAAGTTCCAGCCCGGCGCCACGCCGGTGGCCGCGGTCAGCCTCTGGTACAGCGGCGTCGCCTGTGCACCGACGACATGCACCTTCTCGAACATCGGGAACCTGACGCCATAGGTGAGCGTGCAGAAATCCTGGATCTGCTTTTCGTCACCGGGCTCCTGGCCCTTGAAATCGTTGGACGGGAAACCGAGCACGGCAAAGCCGCGGCCGGCGTAACGCTTCTGCAGCGCCTCCAGGCCTTCGTACTGAGGGGTATAGCCGCACTTGCTTGCGGTATTGACCACCAGCAGTACCTGCCCGTGGTAGCGCTGCTGCAGGTTGACCTGCTGCTTGCTCGCCAGTGGGCGGTACTGCAGGTCCAGCAGATCGGCCGCCAGCACATGGGCGGAACCGGCCAGGCCGGCCACCAGCAGGGTCAGCAGGGACAGGCCGCGCAGGCGGCGCGGGATAACGGTCGGCAGGGGCATCGAGAGCGGTCCGCGGTAGCCATTCACAGGGCCGGCCGGTAGCGGCCGGGAATCGGCCGAACTATAGCACCGCCCCCGCCCCCCCCTTGTTGCGGCAAGCGCCAGCGGCTTTGCGCGGCGTGGCGTCTTCCCGCTGGCCTTACCAACGACGGCACAGTGATGACATAGCATGGACAACACTGAATGGCAGGCGGAACTGGATCAGCCCCTACTTCAAATTTATTTCCCTTTCCAATCAAATGGATAAGTGGATATTTCAGCAATTTGACCACCCCTGCCATCAGTTGGGGACGGCAGGGGCTTGCACCCAGGCGTGCCGGTGTTATAGTTGCATACAACACCAGTCACCTGAGACAGGGGGAAGCCATGAACGCCCGCATCCGTCGCAACCTTACCGCCCCCGCGGCCGCTGCTGTTTCGACCCTGATCGTGCTGGCCTGGCTGGCCACGCCCACCACCCCCGCCTCTCCCGACAGTGCGCAGGATGCAAACGCTGCACCGGCCGGGAACGCCGCTTCCTCCCCCCCTCCCCCGCGTCGGCTGCACAGCTCCCTGTCCATGCCGTATTTCTCGTTCGCCCAGCCGCTGACCCCACGGAGCTGAACATGAGCGACATCCAGTGGAGCGACGGCGCTCCCATCTACCGTCAATTGAAGGAGCGCGTGATCGCCATGATGCTCGACGGAATCCTGAAGCCGGGCGATGCCCTGCCTTCGGTGCGCCAGGTGGCCGCCGACTATCAACTCAACCCCATCACCGTTTCGCGCGCCTACCAGGAACTGGCCGATGAAGGCCTGGTCGAGAAGCGCCGCGGCCTGGGCATGTTCATGACCGAGCAGGCGGCCACGCAGCTGCGCAGCAGCGAGCGCGAGCGCTTCCTCAACGAAGAATGGCCCGCGGTGCTGGAGCGCATCCAGCGCCTGGGCCTGAGCCTTGACGAATTGCTGCCCCAGGGGAACGTCTGATGAACAGCACTGCAAGCGAACCAGTCATCACCGCGCGAGGCCTGCGCAAGGCCTACAGGACCACGGTAGCCCTCGACAACGCCAGCTTCAGCATTCCGAGCGGGCGCATCGTCGGCCTGATCGGCCCCAACGGCGCCGGCAAGACCACCGCACTGAAGGCCATCCTCGGCCTCACCTCGGTGGAAGGCGACCTGAGCGTGCTCGGCCGGGATCCGCGACTGCATCGCGACGAGCTGATGAATGACATCTGCTTCATCGCCGACGTCGCCGTGCTGCCGCGCTGGCTGAAGGTGCGCGAGGCGATCGACTTCGTCGCCGGCGTCCACCCGCGCTTCGACCGCGCCCGCTGCGAGCGCTTCCTGGCCAATACCAAGCTGCAACCGAAGCAGCGCGTGCGCGAACTGTCCAAGGGCATGATCGTGCAGCTGCACCTGGCGCTGGTGATGGCCATCGACGCCCGCATCCTGGTGCTGGACGAGCCCACTCTCGGCCTGGACATCCTCTATCGCAAGGAGTTCTACCAGCGCCTGCTGGAGGACTATTTCGACGAACAGAAGACCATCATCGTCACCACCCATCAGGTGGAAGAGATCGAGCACATCCTCAGCGACGTCATGTTCATCCGTGATGGCCGCATCGTGCTCGACGCGGACATGGACGATGTCGGCCAGCGCTACACCGAGCTGCTGGTCAACGCCGACCAGCTGGAGACCGCACGTGCGCTGAAGCCGATCGACGAGCGCAGCCTGGCGTTCGGCAAGACCGTGATGCTGTTCGATGGCGTGCCGCGCGCCCAGCTCTCCACCCTTGGCGAGACCCGCAGCCCGGGCCTGGCCGATCTGTTCGTCGCCATCATGAAGGGGACCTACGCATGAATGCCGTCAACCACGCCGTCAGCCCGATGGGCACCCTGCGCTGGCTGCTCAAGCGCGAGTACTGGGAGAACCGTGGCGGTTTCCTGTATGCACCGCTGATCGCCGGCCTGATCTCGCTGGTGATGAGCACCGTCGGCATCGCCTTCGGCCTGTTCGCCCTGCACCGGGCCGCGCGTGATGGTGGCCTGCACATCGACGGCGAAGACGTGAACATCAACGGCCTGGACCTGGCCCTGCTGACCCGCGACATCAGTGCCAAGGACCTGGCTGACCTTGGCAACGGCCTCGACCTGACCCTGGTGCTCAGCTCGGCCTGGCCGTTCCTGGTACTGGCCTTCGTGGTGTTTTTCTACTGCCTGGGTGCCCTGTACGACGACCGCCGCGACCGCAGCATCCTGTTCTGGAAGTCACTGCCGCTGTCGGATACCCAGACCGTGCTGTCCAAGGTGATCAGCGCACTGATCGTGGCCCCACTGATCGCGGTGATCGCCGGCATCATCACCATGTTCGGCTTCATGCTGGTGATCAGCATCGTCGCGCTGATGCACGGCGGCAGCCCGATGACCCTGATCTGGGGCCCGGCCAGCCCGCTGACCCTGGCCGCCGGCCACCTGGCCTGGATCCCGGTCTACGCCCTGTGGGCCCTGCCCACCGCCGGCTGGTTGCTGCTGTGCTCGGCCTGGGCCCGCAGCAAGCCGTTCCTGTGGGCGGTGATGCTGCCGCTGTTCGCCGGCGTCATCGTCAGCACCACCAAGGTGATGCCGCTGATCGGCCTGACCACGGGCTGGTTCTGGCAGAACATCGTTGGCCGGCTGCTGCTGGGCGGCGTACCGGGCACGGACCTGGTGTATCGCCTCAGCGCCGAGGAAGGCACGCGTCGCGACCTCGAATCGGTGGTCAGCCTGATGTCGCCGGCCTCGCAGCTGAAGTCACTGGCGATGCCGGAACTGTGGATCGGTGCTGCCGTCGGCGCCGTGTTCATCGTCCTTGCCATCCGTCTGCGCAAGCGCGCCGGCGAGATCTGATTCCATCCACCCGGAGGCACCACCCATGCGTACCCTGCTCGCCTGTTCTGCGTTGTTGCTGTTGCCGCTGTCGGCGCTGGCCGCCGATGCTCCGAACTGCAAGTTCACCGCTGCCCGCGCGCTGAAGCTGGACGTGGCCGGTGCCAAAGCGGTGGTATTCGAGGTCAACCAGCATGACCTGAAGGTGGTCGCCAGCGCCGGCGGCGGCCAGTTGGACGGCCGCGCCTGCGCGTCCAGCCAGGAATGGCTGGAGCAGCTGGTACTGGACCAGCGCAAGGTGGGCGACAAGCTGGTGGTGAGCCTGCGCCGCGACGGCCGCCAGAGCGGCATCAGCCTGGGCAACAGCTATGCCTGGCTGGACATCCGTGGCAGCGTGCCGGACAACCTGCCGCTACAGTTCAAGGTCGGCTCCGGCGATGCCAGCGTGGAAAATGCACAATCGCTGAGCGTGGACGTCGGATCTGGTGATGCCATCGTGCGTGGCACCCGCGGCAGCATCCATGCAGCGGTGGGTTCGGGCGACCTGGACATTGACGGCGGCAGTTCGCTGAACCTGCTCTCGCTGGGTTCCGGCGACGTCAAGGTGCGCAACATCGGTGGCGATGCGGTCACCGGCACTGTCGGTTCGGGTGACCTGAAGATCAGCGATGTCCGCGGCAACGCACGACTGGACACGGTCGGTTCCGGCGACATCGGGTTCAAGCGCGTGCAAAGCAACGTCGAGGTCGGTGTGGTCGGCTCGGGCGATGTTGATCTGTCCGACATCGGCGGCAATGTGCATGTACGCAGCCACGGATCGGGGGACATCCAGGTCGATGGCGTGCGCGGCAGCCTGACCGTCGACCACAGCGGCAGCGGCGATGTCGGCCACCGCAACGTCAGCGGCGCCGTCACCCTGCCCCGTAAGAAGTAACCGCTACCTGACCGATCGAGGAAACTGCCATGAATCTGCTGCGCGTGCTGCCTGCCACCCTGCTGTGTCTGCCGCTGATCGCCTGCGGCGGCACGTCCTCCACGCCTGATACCACCGTCGGCAAAAGCGTGGCCGACGCGACCAGCGGGGTCGGCCAGACTGTCAAGGAGGCCATGGACGATGCCCGCAAGGACATCACTCAGGGCAACATCAAGATCTCGGCCGACAAGCAGCCGCGTGCCGAGATCACCCCGGATGGCCACCTGCTGATCGACGGCAAGGACGTGCCGGCCAACGAAACCCAGCGCCAACGGCTGCTGGAATATCGCGGCCACGTCGTCGCCATTGCAATGGACGGCATGGATGTCGGCCTGGCTGGCGCCAAGCTCGGCGCCAGCGCTGCCGGCGAAGCGCTGAAGGGCATTTTCAGCGGCGACAGCGAAGGCATCGAGAAGCGGATCAACGCCGAGGCCGAGAAGATCGAGGCCCAGGCCAAGCGCATCTGCAACCGCATGCCGGCGATGCTGGCCAGCCAGCAGGCACTGGCGCGTGAGCTGCCGGCGTTCAAGCCCTACGCAACGATGGACCAGAGTGACGTCGACGACTGCGGCAAGGACACCGTGGTCCAGCGCTAGGCCTGTGACAGATCAGCGCACCCGGCCGGCAGCGGCGCCCCGCTGCCGTCCGTAGCGTGCCGACCGGCTTACAATGGCGGCCCCGGACGCCCCCGAACCGAATGCCATGAAGAAGTTGTTCCTGCTGCTGGCCGCCCTGCTCTGCCTGGGCCTGGTCGGCTGTGACAAGGATTACCGCAACCACCGCGCCGAGCGCGGCAAGCCAAAGATTTCCGTCAGCGAAGGCATGGTGACCGTGCGTCGCCCGCCGGCACCGAACATCATCATCCTCGGCGATGGCACGATGAAGGTGGACGAGATCCAGATCCCGCTGGACCAGGGGCAGAAGCAGATGCTGCAGACGATGTTCGGCAGGCTGCAGGTGCTGCGCCAGAACACCCTGGTCGCCGCCCCGGCCGATCCCAACATGCAACCGGTGAAGATCCAGCCGCCGGAGGGCATGGAAGTGATTCCGGCGGACCTGATCCAGCGCATCCCCGAGTTCAAGGATTACACCGACACGTTCGGCAACATCGTCGCCGACCGTCGCTGAAGCAGAAACGCCGCCCCAGGGCGGCGTTTCCTTTTGTAGAGCCGAGCCCATGCTCGGCTACTGCCCGGAATCTGAGCCGAGCATGGGCTCGGCTCTACAACCAGCAGATCAACCGCCGGCGCCACCACCGCCAGCCTGGATGCCACCTGCGGTCAGTGCGGTCGGATCCAGCAGGCGCCGCAATTCGGCCTCCTTCAGCCCGCTGTCTTCCAGTGCCACGTCCAACACCGGGCGCTGTTCCTTGTAGGCACGCTTGGCAATGGCCGCGGCCTTCTCGTAGCCGATGATCGGGTTCAGTGCAGTAACCAGGATCGGATTGCGCGCCAGCGCTTCGGCCACGCGGTCCTCGCGCACCTTCAGCCCGGCGATCGCGCTGTCGGCCAGCAGCCGCGACACATTCGCGAGCAGGCCGATGCCATCGAGCAGGTTCACCGCGATCAGTGGCAGGGTGACGTTGAGCTGGAAGTTGCCGGTCTGTCCGGCCACGGTGATTGCCGTGTGGTGGCCGATCACCTGCGCGCAGGCCATCACGGTCGCTTCCGGAATCACCGGGTTGACCTTGCCCGGCATGATCGAGCTGCCCGGCTGCAGTGCCGGCAGTTCGATCTCGCCCAGCCCGGCCAGCGGACCGGCGTTCATCCAGCGAAGATCATTGGCGATCTTGATCAGCGCCACGGCCAGTGCATTGAGCTGGCCCGACAGTTCCACGGCATCATCCTGCGCGGCCAGGCCTTCGAACTTGTTCTCGGCGCTGTCGAACTTGAAACCGGTCTGTTGCTTCAGTGCCTTGGCCACCTGCGCGCCAAAACGCGGGTCGGCGTTGATGCCGGTGCCGATGGCGGTGCCACCCAGCGGCAGGCGGCGCACGCGCTTGAGACTGTCTTCGATGCGCTCCTGCGCCGAGGCCAGCTGTGCCGACCATGCGCCGAACTCCTGCTCGAAGGTCAGTGGCATCGCGTCCATCAGGTGGGTACGGCCGGTCTTGACCACCTTGCGCAGGCTGCGACCCTTCTTGTCGAGAGTCTTGCGCAGGTGCACCAGCGCCGGCAGCAGCTGTTCGTGCGTGGCCAGCACCGCCGACACCCGCAGCGCAGTCGGAATCACGTCGTTGGAGCTCTGCCCCTGGTTGACGTGGTCATTGGGATGCACGGTGGTCTTGCCCGCCTTGCCGGCACGGTTGGCCAGGGTGGCGATGACCTCATTGGCATTCATGTTCGACGACGTGCCCGAGCCGGTCTGGTAGACGTCGATCGGGAAGTGCGCGTCCCAGTTGCCGGCGGCCACTTCGGCAGCAGCGGCCTGGATGGCCTTGGCCACAGACTTCGGCAGATGTCCCAGCTCGGCGTTGACGCCGGCGGCGGCGCCCTTGACCAGGCCCAGGGCACGGATGAAACCGCGCGGCATGCGCTGGCCCGACACCGGGAAGTTCTGCACGGCACGCTGGGTCTGCGCGCCCCACAGGGCGTCTGCAGGCACCTGCAGCTCGCCCATGCTGTCGTGTTCGATTCTGAAACCCTTGCTTGCAGCTTTGCTCATTGCATCAACTCCGCACTACTTCAGTTGGGGAAAGGGAAGCGGCGGCTGGCAGGGTGTCGCTTCCCGGGCTGGCGGCTGCGCCAACGATACTCCCTTGCCCGCAGCGTGGGATGACGAGGACGGGCCAGAACGTTCCGTCCGCAGGGCCGTGTTGTAGAGCCGAGCCTGCGCTCGGCTGGCCCGTGGGCGCTGGATTACCCGGAGCAGCCGAGCGTAGGCTCGGCTCTACAGGGCACGCCTGCCCGGCACGTCGTAGAATATGGCCCCCGCCGCTCGTCCCAGCCCTGCCGACATGTCCGATTCCGCCCTGCTCGCCCTGTCCCCGCTCGATGGCCGCTATGCCGGCAAGGTCGACGCCCTGCGCCCGATCTTCTCCGAGTACGGCCTGATCAAGGCCCGCATCACGGTCGAGGTGGAATGGCTGCTGGCCCTGGCCGCCGAGCCGGGCATCGTCGAGCTGGCCCCGTTCTCCGATGCCGCCGTCGCCCGCCTGCGCGCGCTGGCCGCCCGTTTCAGCCCGGCCCAGGCCGCGCGTGTGAAGGAGATCGAGCGCACCACCAACCATGACGTCAAGGCGGTGGAGTATTTCATCAAGGAACAGCTGAAGGACGATTCCGAGCTGGCCCCGGCGCTGGAATTCGTGCATTTCGCCTGCACCAGCGAAGACATCAACAACCTCAGCTACGGCCTGATGCTGGAACAGGCCCGCCGTGAAGTGCTGCTGCCGACCCTGGACGGCATCGCCAGCACGCTGCGCACCCTGGCCCACGCCCAGGCCGGCCAGCCGATGCTGTCGCGCACCCACGGCCAGACCGCCTCGCCGACCACCCTGGGCAAGGAACTGGCCAACGTGGTCGCTCGCCTGGAACGCCAGCGCCGGCAGATCGCCGCGGTCGAACTGACCGGCAAGATCAACGGTGCGGTCGGCAACTACAACGCCCACATCGCCAGCTACCCGGACGTGGACTGGCCGGCCTTCGCCGAGCGCTTCGTGACCGGCCTGGGCCTGGTATTCAACCCGTACACCACGCAGATCGAGCCGCACGACAACGTGGCCGAGATCGGCGATGCCGCGCGCCGCGCCAACATCATCCTGATCGACCTGGCCCGCGACATCTGGGGCTACATCTCGCTGGGCTACTTCAAGCAGCGCCTGAAGGAAGGCGAAGTCGGCTCGTCGACGATGCCGCACAAGGTCAACCCGATCGACTTCGAGAATGCGGAAGGCAATTTCGGCATCGCCAACGCCCTGTTCGAGCACTTCAGCGCCAAGCTGCCGATCAGCCGCTGGCAGCGTGACCTGACCGATTCCACTGTGCTGCGTGCGCTGGGCACCGCGTTCGGCCACAGCCAGGTGGCGCTGGATTCGCTGGCCAAGGGCCTGGGCAAGCTGGAGGTGAACCCGCAGCGCCTGGATGCGGATCTGGACGCGGCCTGGGAAGTGCTGGCCGAGGCCGTGCAGACGGTGATGCGCCGCCATGGCCTGCCGAACCCGTACGAGCAGCTGAAGGCGCTGACCCGTGGTCAGGGCATCACGGCCGAGTCGATGCGTGCGTTCGTGCAGGAGCTGGAGCTGCCGGCGGATGCGAAGCAGCGTCTGCTGGAGATGACCCCGGGCAGCTACACCGGCCTGGCCGAGTCGCTGGCGAAGAAGATCTAAGGGGGTTGCTTGCGGCGGCGGCCGCGGGCGCTGCCTGCGGCAGGCAACGGCAACCGCGACGTCAAAAGCGGCTCTGGGTTGCTGCGAGCTGGGCGGGGCGGGTTGGGTTCGCGGGGGACGCCGTGAATCCGTCCGTGGAGGCTTGGCAGCCGCATCCATGCGGCTGACTGATCTGGCCCCCCGTCAGCGGACGCCAAGAAGCGATACTTTGATCGCACTTGGAGGTCCCTTATGTCCCGTATCACCCGTCGTAGCTACACCGATGAGTTCAAGCACCAAGCCGTGGAGTTGGCCGAGTCGCTCGGA